>JBNJGX010000009.1:0-27409 GCA_051748025.1 Bacteroidota bacterium | reverse complement strand
ATCCAAGAAAATTTTCCTCAAAAGAAAAAATCTCATCCAATAGAAAAATCCCCTCCCATCGACCACCAACCTTATTTATTTCTGAAAACCTCAGTCATTCCCCTTATTCAAGAAATTTCCTCAAATAATCATCTCACTACTTACCACTTACCGATTACCGAATACTGATTACCGTACCCATTGCCACTTTGCCAACTCGCCCCATCGCCAGCTCGCACCACATTCCCCTTATCCAAAAAATTTCCCAAAAGACGGATTTTCTGAGTTTTAAACATTAATTTCTGATTTTTTTACTAAAATTGCAAGCTGAAATATATAGCTCAACCCTCTATTAAACAATTAAAAAGAATTTATAATGAGTGAAGACCTGCAAAACAACCCTCTTAGCAACAAAGGAAAGCCTGAAAAGGCACCTGAGTCTGCGGAATCTGCTGTACCTGAGAATGAAAATAATGAACCACAATCAAACGGGACCCAGCAGAATGAAAATGCTTCTACGCCTGACACTGAAAACAGCCCTGAAGAAAAACAATCCAAAGCTGATGATACAGATAATTCAGGCCGTGAAAACCCCGATGAAGCCACTAGCCCGGATAAAGCATCCGGAGATACAGAGCAAGGCAGTAACGAAAGCATGCCCGATTATACCAGCATGTCTAAGGAAGAATTGCTTCAACATCTCAAAAAACTGGTTATTGACGAAGATGTGCCCGGAAATAAAGCCCGGATTGATGCCATTAAAAGTGCTTTCTATAAGATCAGGAATAATGAAATTGCCGGCTTAAAACGCTTACATGTTGAAAATGGTGGAAATCCCCTTGAATTTGAACCACCTCATGATAAAGATGAAGTTTACCTGAAAGAATTACTTGAAGATTTCAAAAAGAAAAAAGCAGAGCACAACAAAAAACTCGAAAGCATAAAACAGGAAAACCTGAAGAAAAAACAGGAGATCATTGAAAAGATCAAAGTCCTGGCCAATGGCGAAGAATCCCTGGATAAAACTTTTACAGAATTTAAAAACCTCCAGAAAGAATGGCAATCCATCGGCAATGTGCCAAAAGAAAAAGCAAGTGACCTCTGGGCTTCTTATAATATGCAGGTTGAACGATTCTATGACTTTATAAAAATCAACAAGGAATTGCGTGATCTGGATTTCAAAAAGAACATGGAAGCCAAAATTGCCCTCTGTGAAAAAGCGGAGAAACTTTTACTTGAATCAGATATCATAAATGCATGGAAAACATTGCAGGCCTACCATGACGAATGGCGTGAAACCGGACCGGTACCACAAGAACACCGGGATGAATTATGGCAGCGGTTCAGCAAAGCTACCCGTGAAATAAATAAAAAACACCAGGAACACTTCCTCAATAAAAAAGAAGAACAAAACAAAAACCTGAATGCCAAAACAGCGCTCTGTGAAAAAGCTGAAGAACTTGCAGGACAAAATATTACAAGCATCCGTGAATGGAACGAAAAAACCGATGAAATCCTGAAAATACAGAAAGTCTGGAAAACCATCGGCATGGTGCCTAAAAAACACAATCAACCAATATACGAACGCTTCAGATCTGCTTGTAACGTTTTTTTCGATAAAAAACATGACTTTTTCAAAACATTGCACGGCGAAAGGGAAGATAATTTACAGAAAAAAACCGATCTCTGCATACAAGCCGAAGCATTAAAAGACAGCACCGACTGGAACAAAACCAGGGATGCGTTGATTGAACTGCAGAAACAATGGAAACAAATCGGACCTGTACCCAAAAAAGACAGCGATGCTGTCTGGAAACGGTTCAGGGCTGCATGTGACCATTTCTTTACGGCCCGCAATGAACATTTCAAAAACAAAAAAGAAAATGAAAAAGCCAACGCTGAGGAAAAACGTAAAATCATTGAAGAAATAAAAAAATTTGAAGCCAGTGATGATAAAAATAAAAACCTGAAAGCAATACAGGATTTTCAGAAACGTTGGTCTGATATCGGCTTTGTGCCCCTTAAAGAAAAAGACAAGCTGCAAAAAGAATTCAGAAAAGCCATTGATGATCTTTTTGAAAAGCTGAACATGTCTGATAAAAACCTCAACCAATTGCAATTTCAGTCTCAGGTTGACCTTTGGGTACAAGAGAATGACATTAGAAAATTAGAAAATGAACGCAAACAATTAAACCAGAAATTGGCTAAGATAAAAGAGGATATTGTTTTGCTTGAAAATAACATGAGCTTCTTCTCAAACAGCAGCAACAATTCTGTACTGAAAGATGTTGAAGAAAAAATTAACAAAGCCAGAAAAAACCAGAAAAATATGCTTGAAAAGCGAAAAATACTGGATCTGGCAATCAGAAATCTCAAAAATACCAATGATTAAAAAACATCTGTATATACTACTGTTTTTTTCAACCCTGATGGCCTTTGCAACGAATGTTCAAGCTCAGACAGGGAGCATAAAGGGATTTGTATATGATGAGGAAACCGGAGAGGCTTGTGTTTTTACCAATGTGTACATCGAAAACACCAACTTAGGGGCTGCAACCGATGCAAACGGGTTTTTTAACATCAACAAAGTTCCTGAAGGAAAACACACCCTGACAATAACTTACATGGGTTACGATACCCTTCGTACTGAAGTGAAAGTAACCCCCGGCGGCATAAATTCCGGAAATTATTACCTGACACCTTCTTCTGTTGTTCTCGATGAAACCGTTATCTCAGCCGAACAAAGGGAAAAAGCCACACATGTACGTACCTCTGTTACAAAAGTAGAACCAACCGAGATAAAGCGCCTGCCTACCATTGGTGCAGAGCCTGACCTTGCTCAATATTTACAGGTGGTGCCCGGTGTAATATTTACAGGAGACCAGGGAGGACAACTATACATCAGGGGAGGCTCCCCAATACAAAACCTTGTGCTGCTTGACGGGATGACCATTTATAACCCCTTTCACTCCATCGGACTGTTTTCTGTTTTTGATTCTGATATCATCAAAAATACCGATGTATATACAGGTGGTTTTTCTGCTGAATACGGTGGCAGAATCTCATCCGTTATGGATATCAGAATGCGAAGCGGAAACAAAAAACATTTTGCCGGAAAACTTAGCCTGAGCCCTTTCGGTGCAAAAGTGCTCGCTGAAGGGCCTTTCAAAAAATTTGAAAAAGGAAAATCAAGTGCCACATACATTGTTTCTGCAAAAACCTCCTATCTCAACGAAACATCAAAATATTTGTACACCTATATTAATGACAGCCTGCCTTTCTCCTATACTGATATTTATGGAAAAGTATCTTATAACTCCCCGCAAGGGAGCAAGCTTAATGTTTTTGGGTTTAATTTCACTGACCAGGTAAACTACGGCGCCCTTTCCAATCTCAACTGGAACAGTTCCGGGATTGGTAGTAATTTTGTTGTGGTACCACCCGGCTCTTCCGTTATGATTAAAGCCAACATGTCATATTCGGATTATGGCATAGAAATTACAGATGCGAATAATGTACCCAGAAGAAGTGAGATAAGCGGATTTGACGGGGGACTGGATTTTGTGTATTTCTTTGGTAAAGATGAATTTATATGGGGCATTGAAACCCGTGGATTTACAACTGATTTTCAGTATCAAAACAGCATTGACCGCATGATATCACAAAAAGAAAACACAACCGAGCTTGCAACCTATGCCAATTATAAAGCAAACCTCGGAGCCCTGATTTTAAACCCGTCAATGCGAATTCATTATTATGCTTCTCTTGATGATGTTTCATGGGAACCAAGGCTTGGTGTGAAATATAATATCAATGAAAGATTGCGGCTGAAATTTGCCGGGGGGTTATATTCTCAAAACTTCATTGCCGCTAATTCTGACCGGGATGTTGTAAACCTGTTTTATGGTTTCTTGTCTGGATCCGACAACATCCCTGATGAATTCGACGGTGAGCGCGTCACGCACAAATTACAAAAATCACAGCACGCCATTTTTGGCGTGGAATACGATTTTACCCGGCATTTTGATGTCAACCTTGAAGGATACTTCAAAAATTTCTCACAGCTTACCAATATCAATCGCAATAAAATATATGAAGATTCACCGGAAAATGAAGGTATTAGTGATTTTTACAAGAAAGATTTTATCATTGAGAAAGGTTATGCTTACGGGGCGGATATTGTTTTTAAATACGATTACAAACGCATTTACATTTGGGCTGTGTATGGCCTGGGATGGGTAAAACGGATAGCTGGCGACGAAAAACAAATTCTTGAAGTTTATGCCCCACATTTTGACCGTCGTCACAATGTCAACCTTTTATCAACCTATCAACTCGGTAAAGACCGTTCATGGGAAATAAGTGCACGCTGGAACCTGGGAAGCGGATTTCCCTTCACCAAAACAAAAGGCTATTACGAACAATTACCACTCTATACCGGCATTAATGCCGATTACTGGCAAATGAACGGATCGGTTGGTATCATTTATGATGAGATCAATCAGGGACGGTTGCCAATGTATCACAGGTTTGATATCAACATTAAAAAGAAATTTACATTCAGTGAACGTTCTGAACTCGAACTATCTGCCAGCGTAACCAATGTGTATAACAGGGATAATATTTTCTACTTTGACAGAATCAATAATGAACAGGTTAATCAGTTACCCATTATGCCAAGTTTTGGTTTGAGTTTAACATTTTAAATAACTTTGTGTCGTGAATGCTACTAAATATATTTTTGTTACCGGCGGTGTTGCCTCTTCTCTAGGAAAAGGCATTATATCTGCTTCACTCGCAAAATTGTTACAGGCCAGGGGATATTCCGTTACAATCCAAAAACTTGACCCGTATATCAACGTAGATCCGGGAACACTTAACCCTTACGAACACGGGGAATGTTTTGTTACAGAAGACGGAGCCGAAACTGACCTTGACCTGGGACACTACGAAAGGTTCCTGAATCAACATACCAGCCAGGCCAATAATGTTACCACCGGCAGGGTATATCAAACCGTTATTGATAAAGAACGCAAAGGTGATTACCTTGGAAAAACCGTCCAGATAATCCCTCACATTACTGATGAAATAAAAAGAAGAATAAAAATACTTGGCACAAAACATAAATATGACTTTGTCATCACTGAAATCGGGGGAACCGTAGGGGATATAGAATCACTGCCATATATAGAAGCGGTTAGACAACTGCGCTGGGAACTTCATAACCATTGTGTCAATATTCACCTTACTTTAGTCCCCTTCCTGAAAGCATCAGGTGAACACAAAACAAAACCTACACAGCATTCAGTAAAAAGATTGCTCGAAGATGGGGTACAACCCGATATCATTGTCCTGCGTTCTGAAATACCCATCCATAAGGAAATCAAGAAAAAAGTGGCGCAATTTTGTAACGTTAGCCTCGATGCCGTCGTAGAATCCAAAGACGTTACATCAATTTATGAAGTGCCACTTATCATGCGTGATGAAAAATTGGATGTTACCGTTCTGAATAAGCTCGGCATGGAGATTAAACAAAGTCCCAGGTTGGGGCCGTGGAAAGAATTTCTCCATAAACTCAAAAACCCAAAACACACGGCAAATATTGCCCTTATCGGGAAATACATTGAATTGCCTGACGCCTACAAATCCATTGATGAAGCACTGATTCATGCAGGGGTAACAAACGAAACCAAAATTAACCTAACACACCTGCATTCCGAAGATATTGATAACGAAAACATTCATAAAAAACTCAGCGGATTTGACGGCATCATCATTGCACCTGGATTTGGAACAAGGGGCATTGACGGAAAAATATTTACCGCGAAATTTGCCCGCGAAAACAATATTCCATTCCTCGGTATTTGCCTTGGAATGCAATGTGCCGTGATTGAATTTGCCAGAAATATCATTGGTTTTGATAAAGCCAATTCTTCAGAAATTGATCACAAAACAAAATACCCCGTCATAGACCTGATGGAAAATCAAAAACAGATCACTGAAAAAGGCGGAACCATGAGATTGGGAGCTTATCCTTGCGTACTCAGCAAAAACACAAACGCTTATAAAGCATATAACAGAATTAACATAAGTGAAAGACACAGACACCGTTATGAATTTAACAATGATTTTCTCGAAGATTTTAAAAATCACGGGATGGTACCCACGGGTATTAACCCTGATACCGAATTGATAGAAATAATGGAAATCCCTCAACATAAATGGTTCGTTGGTGTTCAGTTTCATCCTGAATATCAAAGTACCGTTATTAAACCACATCCACTGTTTGTAAATTTTATCAAAGCAAGCCTTAAAAAGTAAATTATGGATAAACAAAGCATAATCGGATTAATTGTCATTGCCATCCTTTTAATCGGATTCAGCATATTCACGCAACCCAGCAAAGAAGAACGTGAAGAAAGACTCAGAAAAAGAGACTCTATTGTTCAGGCTGAAAGAAAAGCTGATTCACTCAAGGAAATTGAAATCAGAGAAAAAATAGAAAAAGAAGACAGCCTCGAAAAGTTAGATACGGATACTGCCGTTGCCCAAAAAGTTACAGACGCTGAAAAATCTGAAAAAGATACAGCCATTAGCAAGGAAAACCTCCGCAAAAAATACGGGATAATGGCAAATGCCGCCCGGGGTGAATCCAAAATCATTACATTGGAAAACGATCGGTTAAGGTTAAAGATCAATACCAAAGGCGGAAAGATTCACTCAGCAGAACTGAAAAACTACAAAACCCACGATCAAAAAGACCTTATCCTGTTTGAAGGTGATACAACGGTGCAATTTGGTTTTGAAATGTTTATCGAAAACCGCCCTCTCAATACCAACGATTTGTATTTTGAATACCTGGGCGAAGACAGTGTCATCAACGCTACCGATAATAATCCCGCTGAAGCTGTTTTCAGACTCCATGCCGATGATTACCGGTATATTGATTTTATGTATTCACTCGAAAATGAAGCCTGGATGGTGGACTATGATATCAGGCTAAAAGATATGAACCAACTCATTGCAAGAAACATTAATTTTTTAAAATTTCATTGGCAGGCTTATATACCGGGGCTCGAAAAAGGAAGAACATGGGAAACACAAAATACAACCATTCAGTATCGATTCCAAAATGGTGATGTGGATAAAATCAAGGAAAGAAAAGACGAAGATGAAGTTACCGAGCCGGGGGTTGTTGATTGGGTAGCTTATAAACAACAGTTCTTTTCTACTGTCTTAATCAATAAAGAGGGTTTTGATGAACCGTATTTCCATGCCAGAGCAATTGAATCAGGCCCCTACATCGAAAAATTTACGACGGAAATGAGCCTGCCGTACATGCATGAAGCCGATAAAACTTATAACATGAAATTTTACATCGGCCCGAATAAATACAATGTACTGAAATCTTATGACCTGGATATGGAAGAGATCATTCCGCTTGGCTGGGGCATTTTTGGATGGGTAAATAAATTTCTTATTATCCCTGTATTTACATGGCTGGGCAATTGGATCAGCAATTACGGTATAATAATACTGTTACTCACGCTCATCATTAAAACCCTTTTGTTCCCGATGACCTACAAATCTTACATTTCAACAGCAAAAATGCGCTTGTTGAAACCACAGATTGAGGAGCTGAATAAAAAATACCCCAAAGGCAAAGAAATGGAAAAGCAAAAAGCTACCATGAACCTTTATAAAAAAGCGGGAGCCAGCCCATTGGGTGGATGTCTGCCAATGTTGCTTCAATTACCGATCCTGATCGCGTTGTTCCGCTTCTTTCCGGCCTCAATTGAATTGCGGCAGGAATCCTTTCTGTGGGCTCAGGATCTTTCTTCTTACGATTCCATTCTTGATTTACCATTTTCCATACCCATGTATGGTGATCATATAAGCCTTTTTACTTTGCTTATGGCGGGCTCAATGATCATTTCAACAAAACTGAACAGTTCAGGGCAGGCCGGAGGACAACAACAGGCCATGATGAAAATGATGATGTGGTTTATGCCTGTGATGCTGCTGGTTATTTTTAACAACTATGCTGCTGGCCTCAGTTACTATTATTTCCTCGCTAACCTGATTACCATCATTCAAACTTTTGTTATCAGAAAATTCATTGTGAAAGATGAGGTTGTGATGGCAAAAATTGAAGCCAATAAGAAAAAACCAGTTAAGAAATCCAAATGGCAACAACGGCTTGAGCAAGCTCAGAAACAGCAACAAAGAAAGAAAAGGTAAAACGTAACATTTATGGCTCATTTTGATTCAAGATACAGCTCAAAATAACCTTTAATTTGATCTTGATTTAGTATCTTTGTGAGCTTAAACAAATGCTATGATGGATTCGAGAGAAAAACAAATAATCAATTTTATCCAAAAAGTTGGAGAATGCTCTTCAAAAGAGATTTTTAATGAAATTGAACTATCCGTAAGTTATGCAACTCTAAAAAGATTGCTAAAAAAATTAATTTCTTCAAACTATATTTCAACAAAAGGACAAGGTAAAGGAACACAATATGTAATTTCTCCTGTATACCAGGTAATCCAACCTATTGATATAGACAAATACTATGAAAAAGAAATTGATGAAAGAAATATAAAGAAAGGTTTCAATTTTCAAATCATAAATAATGTGCTTTCAAAACATAGTGTATTTACTGAGAGTGAATTGGAAAAGCTGAAAAACCTTCAAAAGATGTTTGATAATAACATATCAAAATTGTCAGATAAAGAATACAAGAAAGAGTTTGAACGTCTTGCTATAGATTTGAGCTGGAAATCTTCTCAGATTGAAGGCAACACTTATTCACTATTAGAGACAGAGCGGCTTTTAAAAGAAAAAGAAACTGCTGCAGGGAAAACAAAGGAAGAAGCAGTCATGCTTTTAAATCATAAGGATGCTCTTGACTTTATTATTGAAACCCCCGGTTACATAAATCCTTTAAGCGGTTCTAAGATCGAAGATATTCATAGTATTTTGGTTAAAGAACTGGATGTTGACAGAAATTTAAGGAAAAGACGTGTTGGTATCTCTGGTACTAATTATCGACCATTAGACAATCAATTTCAGATTTCAGAGGCATTAAAAGATGCTTGTGATTTGATTAATAAAAAGTCAAGCATATTTGAAAAAGCTTTAATGGCATTGGTTCTGATTTCATACATCCAACCATTTATGGACGGAAATAAAAGAACTGCGAGAATTGTAAGTAATGCTATTTTAATGAATGAAAAATATTGTCCTTTATCTTTCAGAACAGTAGAATCTATTGATTATAAAAAAGCGATGTTACTATTCTATGAGCAAAATAACATATCAAATTTTAAAAAGATTTTCATCAACCAATTTGAATTTGCTGTAAATACATACTTTTAGAAAGAAATAAAAAACGAGCCATCCATCAGGAGCCACTGGTTAGTAAACTGATGGAAAAAGGCGTGATAATAGGAAAACAGGATTGATAAATAGCTTCAAATCCGCAGGTTACGAATTCAGCAATGCAGTGGTAAACTTCTCTCGGATTGGTGGTTAACGCAGGATAATACTTGCCCTCCTGTAACACCATACATGAAAAATAAAAGACATTGTTAATGTAAAACACACTGATTTATTTTATTTCATTATTTTCGCTCTCAATTTAAAAATTCAATGTCATGCTCTCAATCAATGAGCTTGAAATACGTTTCGGAGGCGAAGCTTTATTTTCGGATATCACTTTTAGGATACAGCCTAAAGACAGGATCGGGCTGACCGGAAAAAACGGCTCTGGAAAAACCACCCTGCTCAAACTTATCGCCGGAGAACTGAAACCCGCTGAAGGAGAAATCAGTAAACCAACTGATTGCAGTACAGCATACCTGCCACAACATATTCAATTTTCGGATACAGGGCAAACTGTGCTTGGTGAAACCAGAAAAGCCTTTCCGGAAATATTGAGCCTCGAAAAACAAATTGAGGACCTTAACAACAGTTTGGCACAGCGAACTGATTACCACACTGATTCCTACAAAGCACTTACGGCACAGATCGCAGAAGCAACTGAACGTATGAGTTTCCTGAAAGCTGAAACCATTGATGCCCGGATCGAACGCACCCTCAAAGGCCTGGGCTTTAAACAGGAAGACCTCATGAGAAACACCGCTGAGTTTAGCGGCGGCTGGCTCATGCGCATTGAGTTGTCAAAATTGCTGCTGAAGGATCCGGACCTGCTTATGCTTGATGAACCTACCAATCACTTAGATATTGAAAGCATTCAGTGGCTCGAAGCATTCCTTATAAATCAATTTGCCGGCGCTGTTATACTGATATCTCATGACAGGCTTTTCCTTGACAATGTGACAAAACGAACCCTGGAAATTGACATGGGGAAACTCTATGATTATCCTGCATCATATTCAGATTACCTGAAAATGCGTGAAGAGCGTATTGCCCTGCAACAAGCTGCCAGAAAAAACCAGGAAAAACAAATTGAAGAAACGGAACAATTTATTAAACGCTTCAGATATAAAGCAACAAAAGCAAAACAGGTGCAATCAAGAATAAAGCAACTTGAAAAAACAAAAATGGTGGAAATTGAAGAACAGGACAACAGCACCATCCATTTTCATTTCCCTGAGGCACCCAGAAGCGGAAGCATTGTTGCCGAAACAAAAGAACTGAGCAAAGCTTTTGGAAACCACGTTGTGTTCAAAAACATTGATATGACCATAGAGCGCGGTGAAAAAATTGCTTTTGTGGGCAAAAACGGGGAAGGAAAAACCACATTGTCAAAAATTTTGCTTAACCTGATTGAACCAACCAACGGTACTGTCAAAACCGGACATAACCTGCATACCGGATATTACGCTCAGAACCAGGATGAATTACTGGACGAAAACAAAACCGTTTTTCAAACCCTGGATGACGAAGCACGGGGTGAGGTAAGAAAACATATCCGCAATATACTTGGCAGTTTTATGTTTTCCGGTGATGATATTGATAAACCTGTATCTGTTCTCTCAGGTGGAGAACGGTCACGCCTTGCGCTTGCCAAACTTATGCTGGAACCCCATAATCTGCTGGTGCTTGATGAACCGACAAACCACCTCGATATCCCCTCAAAAGAGGTATTAAAAAATGCCCTTATTGATTACAACGGCACACTCATCATTGTTTCACACGACCGTTATTTCCTTGATGGCCTGGTTGATAATGTATATGAGTTCACTAACCGCTCAGTACGCCAACACCTGGGTGGCATCCAAACTTTCCTGAAAAGGAGAAAACTGGAGTCAATGCGGGAAATGGAAAAGCCAGCCGGCATAAAAAAGCAACAAAAATCAGACAATACCGGCATTAGTGACAATAAAGCCAGGTACCTGCGTAGCAAAGAAAAGGAGAAAAAACTAAGAAAATTACGCCGCCAAATTGAAAACACAGAAAAAGAAATTGAACAAACCGAATCAGAACTTTCGAGCATTGAACATTTTTTGCAAAATCCCGAAAACCTCAAACCCGAACAATTAGACAAATACGAGCACCTTAAAACAAGGCAAAACCATCTCCTCGAAAAGTGGGAAAAACTCCAGCAACAACTCGATAAGAGTAAGTAAAGTAAGCGGTGCGCTTGTAGCGACGCCGACGCTTAGCGAGACGCTTTCGCTCTAAGCGACACCGGCGCTTACGACAAGTGGCTTGAAGCCGGTTACTGGTCCTTCAGCCATTTATCAAGCCAGCCTTTAAACTCCCGCTGCCATAGTACGGCATCCTGTGGTTGCAGTACAAAATGTGATGCTTCCGGAAATACCAACAATTTACTTGGCACATCATTCAACTGAGCAGCATTAAAAGCCTGGAGACTTTCTGTGTAGGGGATACGAAAATCATTTTCCCCCGTGATCATCATTATCGGGGTATCCCATTTATCCACAAATTTGTGTGGCGAATTGGCATATGTCCGTTGCGCAATGTCATTATCTTTCTCCCAGTAAGCGCCACCAAAATCTTTGTTGACAAACCAGTATTCTTCAGTGGCATTATACATGCTTTCAAGGTTAAACATCCCGCAATGTGAAATAAATGCTGAAAAACGCCCCTCGTGATGGCCGGCAAGCCAGTAAACGGAGAACCCGCCATAAGAAGCCCCGACGGCACCAATGTTATCAGCATCAATATAATCTTTGGTTTTAAACGCATCCACGGCAGAAAAATAATCTTTCATGTTTTGTCCCGGATAATCCCCTGAGATCTGTTCATTCCATTCTGTGCCAAATGTGGGCAGGCCACGGCGGTTTGGGGCAATTACAACATATCCGGCTGCTGACATGATCTCAAAATTCCAGCGATAGGAAAAAAACTGTGATACCGCACTTTGCGGACCACCCTGGCAATACAGGATGGCAGGGTATTCTTTTGTTTCATCAAAACCCGGGGGCAATATTTCCCAAACAAGCATTTGCTTGCCATCTGTGGTTTCAACCCACTCTTTACGAACTTTTCCCATCTCAATATTGTCATAAATATGCTTATTTACCCGGGTCAATTGTTTTGACTGACCTTCATTATCAAGCAAAAACAATTCTGTTGCCATATCCATGGCCATTTTTGAAGCCAGCATTTGATCCCCTTGTACCTCAAGACCATTATAATTATGTCGTCCACTTGTAAGTTGAGTGATCAAACCTGACTCCAGTGAAATACAATATACCTGGTATGTTGCTTCTGTGCCGGATATAAAATATATTTTTTTATTATCATCTGACCAGTTAATTGAAGACACTGATTCATCAAATTTTTTGGTATAATTGGTAAGGCTCTTGTCTTCAAAATTATAAACCACAAGACGTGCCCGGTCGGATTCGTACCGTGGCTCTTTCATTTGTTCCCATGCCAGTTTTTCCCCGTCATTTGAAAACACCGGATGTTTGTCATATCCCGGATTGGGAGCACTTAAGTTTTCAGTTTCACCGCTGTCACAATCATAGAGATAAATATCTGAATCTGTACTGACACTGTATTCCACACCATTCATTTTTTTGCATGTATAGGCAATTTTTTTGGAATCAGGGCTCCAGGCTATTTCAGAGAAATCGAAATAAGGGCTCATCGGTGCATCATAATTTTCCCCTTCCATGATATCTTTGCCTTCTTCAGTCAATTCTTCCCCGAGATCTGCCACAAAAATATGTGAACGTGTGCCGTCATCCCAGTGATCCCAGTGCCTGTACATCAAATCAGTGGCAATGTGCACATTGGCTTCGGGTAAATCAGGGTATTTGTCTGTTGCCAGGTCATTCATTTTTACATCCTTACAATACAAAAGTTTCTCACCATCCGGTGAAATGGAGAAATGATTGATTCCCCCTTTTACCCGGCTGCGGATTTCAGCAGTTTCACCGTCAGCATCCATTACCCACAACTGATTACCTGTTGTATCAGCACTGAGGTAGGCAATGGATTCACCGTTTTTTATCCACTGCGGAGAATGACAGGAATTTTCGCCACTTGTGAGTTGCTGTTTTTCACTGCCATCCGTTGGAATTTTATAAATATGTGTACGCCCTGTATTTTTTTCCACCGAGTATTTTGTCATGGTAAAAATGACACTTTCCCCACCTGGTGATAAATGTGCACTGCCAATGCGGTTAAATTTCCACAGTACTTCCGGCGTAAGGATGCCATTGTTAATTTCCTCCTCTGTCAGACTGTTGTCAATTTCGCTGGATTCTTCATCTGTCAGATTTTCCTGTTCCATATCACATGCACAAAACAAGGCAAATGATAAAGCAAAAATCAAAATTAAATAATGTTTCATAGTGTTATGATTTTAGTATACATGTATTTGTTCTTATTGTCTGCAATATTGTCTATAGCCTGTACGGTTATTGCTGATCCAGCATATTCAAAGCTTCAATGGCAAGGCTATAATTTTCTTTAAATTCAAGTGATTTGTTATAATCTGCACGTGCTTCTTTCAATTCTCCCTTTAATTCATGTGCATAACCACGGTTATAATAAGCCTTGTGAGATGTTGAGTCTATATTAATGGCTTCTGTAAATTCTGCTATTGCCTTATTATAATCATTCTGGTACACCAGTGCGATATAGCCCGTATTGTAGTGAGCGCCATAGTGTTTATCATCAATACTGTCAATGATGTATTGATAATGATTCAAAGCACTGTCGATCATGTCATTTTGCTGCAGATAAAACCCTGTGTTATAGTGCAATTCCACATTATCCGGGGCTTTTCTCAGGCCGGCTTTATAATATTCCCCGGCCAGCGGATCATTGGCATCTGACAACATTTTGCCTAACATCACATAGGCAGCAATGAATTCGTCATCATATTCAATGGTACGCTGAAAAGCGTTTATGGCCAGATCCGGCTTTTCAGATTCCCTGTAAATCAGGCCCTGTATAAAATAAGTATCTGCATCTTGTTTGTTGTGCTTTTTTATCTCACGGATGTAAGAAAGGGCTTTGTTATATTCCTTTACATAATAATATATCTGAGCCAGGCGTAACAAACTCTCTTTATCATTGGGATGCACTTCCAGACAAGCCTTTGCTGCTTCTTTTGCTTTTCCCGATTGCCCCAGGTTCATATGCTGATCAATCAACTTATAATAGGTGGTTTTTGTAACAGAATCCAGCTTCAATGCCACATTCAGGTCATCAATGGCTTTTTCCGTTTCCCCTTTTTTAGCATACATTTCTGCCCTTTTTCTGAATAGTACAGCGTTCCTTGGCGTTTCCCTGATTTTTTCAGACAATTGTTCAATGCTTAAGCTGTCTGATACAATATCCGATTCCTGGCCTGCTTCTCCGTTTTTGTTGTCTTTACTGTCTTTCCCGGATTGGTTACAAGATACGACAGTGACCATAAGTAACACTGCGATCAATGTGAATTTAATATTTCCTCCCATAAAACATAGTCATTATTATTTATTGCACCGGATGTAAAAAACCCGGCGTAAATCCATCCTGCAAACTAAACCGGTCACCACTCACCACTCACCGATCACTAATTACCGATTACCGCTCACCAACTAGCTCCGTCCCCAGCTCGCCAATTCGCCCCATTGCCAGCTCGCCAACTCACCGATCACCGTTCTTTTAATTTTTCGCGTATCTTTTTTTCAATTTCTTCACTCATTTCAGGGTTATCCTGCAATAAATTTTTTACAGCATCTCTTCCTTGTCCGAGGCGTGTATCTCCATAAGAGAACCAACTGCCGCTTTTTTTAAGAATATTAAAATCCACACCAAGGTCAATGATCTCGCCGATTTTAGAAATGCCTTCACCATACATTATATCAAATTCTGCTTTGCGGAATGGTGGTGCCAGTTTATTTTTCACAACTTTTACTTTTGTCCGGTTGCCTGTGGCATCACTTGTGTCTTTAATCTGGCCGGTTCTTCTGATATCCACACGGATGGTTGAATAAAATTTCAGGGCATTACCACCTGTGGTTGTTTCAGGATTACCAAACATCACCCCGATTTTTTCCCTCAACTGGTTGACGAAAATACATGTTGTGTGTGTTCTGTTGATGTTAGCTGTTAGTTTACGCAATGCCTGTGACATCAATCTGGCTTGCAATCCCATTTTGGAATCTCCCATTTCACCTTCTATCTCAGCTTTGGGTGTCAGTGCAGCAACTGAATCTATCACGATAACATCAATGGCTCCCGAACGGATAAGGTTATCTGTTATTTCCAGTGCCTGTTCGCCATTGTCGGGTTGTGAAATAAACAGGTCTTCAACATTAACCCCCAGATTTTCAGCATAAAACCGGTCAAATGCATGTTCAGCGTCAATAATAGCAGCGATACCACCGTTTTTTTGAGCTTCTGCGATTGCATGGATAGCCAGGGTTGTTTTACCCGATGATTCCGGGCCGAATATTTCAACCACACGGCCACGCGGATAGCCGCCTATTCCCAGTGCATGATCCAATGATATTGAACCGGAAGAGATCACAGGTACATCTTCAATTACCTGGTCACCCAATTTCATGATGGATCCTTTGCCAAAGTCTTTTTCGATTTTGCCCACTGCCAGTTGCATGGCTTTTAATTTTTCTGATTTCAGGTCTTGTTTCTTTTTATTGTCTGCCATAATTTTTTATTTATTCAATATTTATGTTATTCTTCTTTTTAAATAATTTGCTAAGCTTTCTGTCAAATGTTTTTGCCCAGGACAGTTTTATCTTCTGTTGATTTACAGGCAAAGGTTCCGGATGCAACTTAGCATTTTCCGGTCAATTACATTAGCCTCTGTTAACTGTTGGATAAAAATACTAAATAAATTTCATTTTAGTAAAAGCTAACGACGAATTTTCTTTCCATATTTTTTAATTCCGGCAAAATCATGGGAAATGTCACCAGATTTGTTGTTGGCTTGTTTTTATAATATCATTTACTTTGTTTTCTTTTTTAACACAATTTTTGTGTAAAAACCTTAATTTTTCAGTCTAACTATTAAGGCTTTTTTCTCCATTAAAAAAATGTTATTTTTATAAAGATTCTTAAAGATAATTATTTCAGGTGAATTGGACGCAAAAAATAACAATTATTTTCATTTCATGCTTAATAATAAGCTGTGGATTTCAATCTTATATTTTTGCGCAAACCACTGAACTTACAGAACAGGAGGAAGCATTAACAGAAGAAGCTGAAGAAAGCATGAACAATGGTGATTATCAAAATGCATTAAGCAATTATTCACAATTGCTCAGCCATCATACTGATGATGTTTTTTTCCGGTATAAATATGCGGTATGCCTGATTCATCTGAACCGGGATATTGAAAAAGCCATTGAATACCTTAAAATTGCCGGAGCTAACTCAAAAACAGAAATCCCTCAGATACATTATTACCTTGGAATGGCATATCATTTAAGGTATATGTTTGATAAGGCAATTCGTCATTATTCCCGCTTTGACCCTAAAGATATAAGGTGGAGAGACCGTGACAAGTATCCCGTTCAACGACAAATACGCATGGCCAGGAATGGGAAAAAACTGATCAAGTATGCATATGTGCTGGATGTGATTGATAAAAAAACCCTGAAACGTGATAATTTTTATTATTCGTATGACCTTGCAGGTATCGGGGGAGAATTTGTAAAAAAACATGCTTCCCTTCAAACAAGGTATGACAAAAAACATGAAGAAACACCGATTGCTTTTATTTCCCACAAACAGGACAAGCTCATATTTAGCAGTTATGGCTGGCGAGCGAAAACGGGCAAAGATATTTATTTTGCCGACCGACAACCAGATGGAACATGGGGAAAGCCATATAAACTTGACCCTCCAGTTAACACTGATGAAGATGATGCTTACCCGTTTCTGCACCCGAATGGTAAACACCTTTATTTTAGTTCAAAGGGACATAACAGCATGGGCGGCTATGACCTTTTTGTTAGCCAATACAACGAAAATTCTGAAAAATGGTCTGAACCTCAAAATCTCGACTTTCCGGTTAACAGCCCTCTTGATGATATGCTGTATGTAACGGATTCAACTAAAGAGTTTGCCATCTTTGCATCAAACAGAAATGCCGTAGGAGACAGAAGAAACATTTACAAAATCAAACTTAAAAAAGACAAAGAAAAACGTGAAATTGAAAACATGCAGGATATCAAAAACCTTTCTCGTATGCAAATAAGCCCTTTGGCAGAGCAAATGAAAATGAGAGATGAACTTTCCAGAACCGATGAACACACAGAAGATACTGGTAAAATTGATAAAGAAATGCATGACAAAGAAGGACATGCAGATAAAGAAATGACAACATATTCTGATCTCAAAGAAACTGTTGACTCTGATTTTGAAATGATGGACTCGTTGTATAACCAGGGAAAAGAAAAACTAAATAAGCTTAAACACAGTGTCATTGATGCTGAAAAATCCGGAAATATTGAACTGATGCTGGATGCTGCTGAAATCTATCAACTGTATAAACAAAAACACAATAACCTAAAATCTGATATAAAAGAACTTAAATCCAGTTATCAGGTACTACCAGACCGTCCCAAAAACACATCAGGACAAACATTGATTAACACCATGGAAAGTATCCATGCAGGTAATCAACGAATTATCAAACAATATAAAAATATTGATCTTCGCGAAGACCTTGAAAATAAGCAGAAAGAACAAACTGAAAAACTCAAATCAAACAAAAAAATACTAACACAACTTGAACAACAATTAAAAAAGAATCTTGAAAAAGCCAGTAATCAGGATACCGCATCATATGACGAATCTTTACAAAAATTGCAGAATGACCTCAAAAATCAATACATACAAATGGCTTATGACTTAAGCAGGGACAGCATCAAGCTAAGGGATATTAAAAGACAGATCAAAAACGCAGAAACCATCCTCACACAGCTTGATTCTAAACCAACGGATACCATTACTTTCCCCGAACAAAAAATCAATAAAGTGTCTTTTCAAAATCGTAATAAACAAATCACCAGATTATCAGAAAAGCGTAACCGCATCGAAAAAACCGTAAATAAAAAATATAGAATAGAACCATGGTATCAAAATAAAGATTATCAGGATTTTATTGAAAATACCATAACCCAGGCAAAGAACCAAGGCCCGCCAATTTCTGAGAGTGAGATGGAAAATCGCCCTGAACTGGCAGAAAATATAAAAACACAAAAACAATTATACAGGGAAGCAGAACAAATCCGTAAACAAATTGAAAATGAAACAGACGAAAAACAGATTCAAAACCTGCACCGTGAATTGAAACAGAAAACTGAAAAACTTGAGAATATTAACAAAAAAGTCAATGAATTGTCTGAAGATGCTGACTTGATCGCAGAAAGGGATCAAAAAACAGATGCTGATACTACCACAGATAAACGGCAGGAATCATCTGATGAAATTTCTGAAGGTGATGAAGAAACAGATGCGGGTAAAGCAATTTTAGAAATGTATAATCCTGAAGAAATCAGCAAGTCAACGGAATTGGTGCGCCAAGAACTAACACAACCAGAGAAAAAAAGCCCAGAATCTGCTGAAGAAAAAATACAGCATTTTCGGAAAAGCATCGATGAAAAAAGCACCCGGGTAACAAAAATACATCAGGGGTATTTTACTAAGCTTCAAACGGTTTTTGATACCTTAAAAATCCATGATGAAATAGCAAGTGAAAAAAGTAAAATACAGGAAGCCGAAAAGGCAATGAAAGATGCTGAAAAATTTGAAATTGCCGCTCAAAATAGTAAAGACCATGTCCGTAAAATTTCATTTTACGAAAAAGCTGAAAGAAAGGCAAGGCAGGCCAATCAACTGTTGAATGAATTATATGAAGAAAAAACAAATGGTTCATTTGCTGATTTTACACCGCCTGACCTTCCCACCGCTGAAGAATATAAAGCTTTTGAAAATAAACAAACGGAAAAACTGACAAAAGTGGATACAGGGACTGATACAATGGTAAAAAGTACCGGTGGCAGATATACAGCTCAGGTCAAAGAAAAAATACTAAATAAAACTGACAGCTTAGCCAGGGTTGAGGAAAAAATTGATACGCAACTGCAATCAGAGCCAAATAAAATTGAAAAACTCAACCTTACCAGGGAAAGGGACATTATCAATTTCAAAACGGAGGAATCCCTACATAAACTTGTTCATTCAGAGAGTAAAGCAATGAATAACCGGATTGAAAACAACCACAAAAAATTGAAAACCCTGGCTAAAATGGGTAAAATAAACGAAGATGAGATCCCCAATCCGGAGACAAATAAAAATTTACCACCTGAAAAACAGGATATAAGCCCCTCGTTGAGAAAAATACAAATGGCTGAGGCTACGGGTTTATTTGAACATAAAATGCATGTGCTTTCTGCACAGGAAAACTTGCTCAACGCTGTCAGGAAAGAACCAAGGGAACCTTTACCTGCAGAATGGTATGATGTTCAATCTAAACTCATCAACAGGAAATACAACAAGCCTCCTGATATGGAGCTTTCAAAAGCACTCATCAATTGGGAAGAATCTGCTGCTGATGACCTTACTTTGTCTGGAAAACAAAAAAACGAAATATCAGAAATACAAAGTCAAAAAGAAGATATTGCAGAAAACATTGAGGAAACTGAAACCGAAATGGAAGAGATAAAAGCAAAATCATGGTCTCAGAACAGAATCAAAAAAAGAACAGATAAACTAAAAAAAGAACTTAACACTGATAAACTGGCATTGCAAAAACTGGAGTTTGATGAACAAAAACAATTTCTGGAAGCACAGAAAGATATGGAAAAAACGCCCAAAACACCTATAGAAGAAATTGCCGATCAAATTGCTGATAGCTTGGAATCCATTGCAATGAGAACACATAAACTCATGAACCTTAAAGATGACATAACGGAAAACGAAAAACGAAAAAACCTGGCATATGCCACGGGTCTCCTTAAAGAAGCCAATAACCTCAGGCACTTACGCATAGAGTCCGGGGCAGATACAAAACAAATGCTGGAAAAACTGACAATGCATTATCGCCCTGAAAAACCAGGTATTCTCGCTGAAGCTGATACGCATACTGATGTTAAGGAACCGGAAGAAAAAGATGTTGACAACAGAGAGCAGAAAGCAAAGGATACTGACAGAGAACAGAACATCAGGGATGCCACCGAAGATGTAACTTCAGAAGATCAAAGAGACGGGAAAAGTGAATACGATGAACAGGATACACAGCTAAGGTCAGACGACAGGGAAACACATGACAGGGATGACACAACAGAACCTGCAGGAAGTGATTCAGAAAAAGAAAAAGCAGCAGCAGAAGAAGAAGAAACTGAAATTGATAAGCCAGGTTCAGATTTTTATTATTGCATTCAGATTGCTGCTCTTGGCGAGCCTCTGAACGGAGATCGTTTCAGAAACTTAAGCCCTGTGGTCAATGAGCAGGTAGGAAACAGGCAGCTTTACCGGTATTTGTGCGGAAAATTTTATAACACCAACTCATGGCAGCGTCCTTTAACCCTGATCAAAAGCATTGGCTTTGAGGATGCTTTTGTTGTGGCTTACCTTAATGGTCGGCGATTAAACCTTTCTCAGGCACAACAATATCAAAACCTCGAACGTGATTTACCTGCCGAATTTAATTATCACGGAAGCGAAAGTTTAATAAGTGAAAGCAGCAGCGAAACTCAAGAAAGTCAAACCACAGACCAACCTGATCAGGATGTAATGGCAACAAACATTGATCAATTCAGCGAATCATTTTTTACTGTTCAGATAGGTGTTTACAGCCGTATTCTGGAAACCCAAAACATCAAAGGCATCAATACGGATTATTATAACCGCACCAATGAAGGATATTACAGATATTTCCATGGAAAATTTTCAACAAGGGCTGAAGCACAGCGCCGTTGTGATCAAATTAATAATCAAATTGAGGATGCTTTTGTTACCCTTCATGTTGGCGGAAGGCCATACAGACCGGAAACCACACGTGAACCAATTGAATCGGTTGCCGAAAGGTTTGATATTAACATTGTAAAAGAACAAACACAAGCTACCTCCTCAGATACAGCCGGTGTAACACCGGAAATCAGGATCCAGATCGGCGCATTTGCCGGACAAATGGATCAAACCATATTACAACAATATGCTGAAAAATTTGCCCCTTACAACATTGTTATAATGCGCAAGGGCAGATATCACTATTATCAGCTTTCCGGATTCAGCAACTATGCTGAAGCCAAATATATACTAAGAAGACGGGTGAAACCCGAAGTGCCGGATGCATTCTTTACCGCTTACAGGGGAAATGTTAAAATACCTGTCCACAGGGCTTTGCTTATTATGAAAAATGATTAAATTTGCAGATTATGGTAAAGAAGACCAAAGAAAATACAGGAACATCACAGCAGAACAAGAAAAATGAGGACAAGCACAGGTCTATGGTTTTGCACAATGACGATGTTAACAGTTTTGATTTTGTCATTGACTGCCTGGTTGAAATTTGTAAACATGATGTCACACAAGCTGAACAATGTGCTTATATCACGCATTACAAAGGAAAATGTGATATTAAAACAGGCAATTTTGATGAATTGAAACCCATGAAAGATGCTTTAATTGAACGAGGTTTAACAGTAATAATTGAATAAAATTATGGGCATTGGCGCTGTTATATTTTTGATATTGCTGGGATTGATACTCATTTGGCTTGAACTGCTTGTTATACCTGGTACCACAATAGCCGGTATCGGTGGTATATTACTGGTTGGAGCAGGTGTATATATCGCTTTTGATGCCATTGGTACATCTGCCGGATTGTGGACACTTGGCAGTGCACTTGTGCTTTTGGTAGTTTCCATTGTTTTTTTCCTGAAATCAAATACATGGAAAAAACTTTCGCTCAATGACTCAGTGCAGTCAACAGTTGAGCATTATGAAGAAAACAGCATCAAGCCGGGAGACACCGCTACAGCCATTTCACGATTAGGCCCTTCAGGTACTGTACGGGTTAATGATATCAATGTGGAAGCCGAATCACTGGATGGACTTATTGATCCGGGCACAAAACTGAAAATAACAGAAGTAAGAAAGAATAAAGTTTTTGTAAAAATCCTTAAAAAATAAATTATTATGGGTACACTTGGTTATGTATTAATTATCGGCGGCGCCATTATTTTTCTGTGGCTGTTTTTATATTTTATCCCGCTGGGTTTATGGTTTCAGGCACTGGTTTCAGGTGTCAGAATTTCATTATTGCAACTGATTTTTATGCGCTGGAGAAAAGTTCCTCCCGCTGTTATTGTCAGGGCAATGATTGAAGGAACAAAAGCTGGTATAAGTCTTGGCAGAAATGACCTTGAAGCACACTATCTTGCAGGCGGTCATGTGGAAAAAGTGGTGCATGCATTGGTATCAGCATCAAAAGCAAACATTGACCTGCCTTTACAAATGGCAACCGCTATTGACCTGGCCGGACGTGATGTGTTTGAAGCAGTACAGATGTCGGTGAATCCGCGTGTTATCAATACCCCCCCTGTGGCAGCGGTGGCACTGGATGGCATTCAGGTAATTGCAAAAGCAAGGGTTACCGTGCGGGCCAATATCAAACAACTTGTTGGTGGTGCAGGCGAAGAAACTGTGCTGGCAAGGGTAGGCGAAGGTATTGTGTCTTCTATCGGATCATCCGAAACACACAAAACTGTGCTTGAGAATCCGGACAGCATCTCCCGCGTTGTGCTGAAAAAAGGCCTCGATGCCGGAACTGCTTTTGAAATTTTGTCCATTGATATCGCTGATATTGATATTGGTAAAAACATTGGTGCCGGATTGCAAACTGACCAGGCTGAAGCCGACCTCAAAGTGGCACAGGCAAAGGCAGAAGAACGCCGTGCAATGGGATATGCCAAGGAGCAGGAGATGAAAGCCCTGAGCCAGGAAAAAAGAGCCCATGTCATTGCAGCCGAAGCTGAAGTGCCAAAAGCCATGGCTGAAGCATTCAGAAGTGGAAACCTCGGCATCATGGATTACTATAAGATGAAAAATATCCAGGCTGATACTGGCATGAGAGATTCCATTTCCAATCAGGATGATGACGGGCCGGAAGATAAAAAAGAAGACAAGAAGTAATACCAGCTTGCAACTAATATAATCTGCTGGTAGTGCTATTTGCCCTTATTGGCAAACACTATTTAGTGTCTGTCCATAATGTCCGATTTCTGCGTTATGCTCGTATTTATAACAGTCATTTACGAAAGTAAACTCCTTGATTATAAATACTTCGCAAGCCTTGAACTCGAACATTATGAACAAGACACTGACTCTATTGACAGACACTATTTAGAGTCTGTCTATAATATATAAAATTCTGTATTTTGGTTTCCTGCCTTTCCCTGCCTGCTGCCTGTAGGCAGGCAGGGAAAGGCAGGTGAACTTTGTACTTTGTTATTTTGTAAATGTCCGACTTTATGGACACGCACTATTTAAACATCTGAAAGATTCAATTGTTAACAAACATTGGGAGCATTTAATTACCTGGTAAATACTGTCATTTTGGCTATAATACTGCCATTATGTTTAATAAACATGTTTTTTTATTAATTTTGAGAAAAATTTTGGTATGAATATACAGTCGGTAAAACAACGATTTGGGATCATAGGCAATTCAGCAGAACTGAACAGGGCCATAGACCTTGCTATACAAGTTGCTGCAACCGACTTATCTGTTTTGGTGAGTGGCGAAAGCGGTGTTGGAAAAGAGAACATTCCAAAAATTATCCACCAATTCAGTCATCGCAAACATGGTGCTTTTATCGCTGTAAACTGTGGCGCGATACCAGAAGGCACCATTGACAGTGAATTATTTGGTCATGAAAAAGGGGCATTTACAGGAGCAACAGACAGCCGGAAAGGGTATTTCGAAGTGGCAGATAAAGGCACCATTTTTCTCGACGAAGTTTCAGAATTACCTTTATCAACACAGGTACGCCTGCTCAGGGTACTTGAATCAGGGGAATTTATCCGTGTTGGCTCATCGAAAGTGCATAAAACTGATGTAAGGGTAGTGGGTGCCACCAACACTGATTTGCTTGAAGCCATCGCCAAAAATAAATTCCGGGAAGACCTTTATTACCGCCTGAATACAGTCCCCATATATGTTCCACCCCTGAGGAACCGCCAGGATGATATATACCTGCTTTTTAGAAAATTTTCTGTTGATTTTGCAGAAAAATACCAAATGCCGGCATTAAAACTGACATCCGACGCCCGGGAATTGCTTATAAATTACAGGTGGCCCGGTAATGTTCGACAGTTAAAAAACGTTACCGAGCAGATGTCAATTATTGAGCAAGACAGAATTATTTCGGCTGAAACCCTAAAAAGCTATATCCCTGAAGTTGATAAATCAAGGTTGCCGGCACGCATTGAATCTGAAGGACAAAAAGATTTTAACTCTGAAAGGGAAATTTTGTACCAGATTTTGTTTGACATGAAAAGTGACATGAACGACCTGAAAAAAATTGTCCATGAATTGATGCGCGATAATCCGGATACCATACGCCGCACTGAAGAACAAAATTCCGGTATCCTTGATAAACTTTACAACGAGGATGAGGTGTATCATATCAACAAACCTGAAGTGCCCAAAAAACAGGAAACTCAATTTAAACAGGAAGAAGATAATAATATCGAAGATACGGAAGAATTTGTGGATGAAAACCTCAGCCTGGCTGAGATGGAAAAACAGTTTATTGAAAAAGCGCTGGACAAACATCGCGGTAAACGGAAAATGGCTGCTAAAGAACTTGGGATCAGTGAACGAACCCTTTACCGTAAAATCAAAGAATACAATATCGATACTTGATGACACCAATATCTAAAATAATCATTGTTTAGTGAAACTTTTTAAAATCCATATCGTATATAACATTGGGCTTGCAGGCATTCTTTTTTTGTCATCATGTGTTTCAGGTGGATATTCATTTACCGGTGCCAGCATTGGAGAGGCTGAAACCATCAATGTGAAACATTTTCCAAACCGGGCGCCAATGGTGCAACCCACTTTAAGCAATACCTTTACCGAAGCCCTGAAAGACAAGTTTGTACAGCAAACAAATCTGGATTTGGTAAACGGAACGGCTGACATGGAGTTTGAGGGAGAAATAACGGGTTATGAAATTACCCCTCAGGCTTATCAGGGTGATGAAACAGCAGCACTTAGCAGGTTGACCATTACGGTGAAAGTGAAATTTATAAACAGAACGGATGAAACACAGAATTTTGAAACAACTTTTTCTGCATTTGATGAATACTCCAGTTCAAAAAGCATCAATGCTGTAGAAAATGAACTGATTGATGAAATTGTAGGTGAACTGACAGATGATATTTTTAATAAAGCCGTTGTAAACTGGTAGTTATGGAAAAACAATTATTAAATACATACCTTAAAGACCATAGTAAGCTTGGCAATGCCAGCCTGAACGAAATTACAGAGCTTACCAAAGAATTTCCGTATTTCCAGACAGCATGGATATTACTGGCAAAAAACCTTAAGAACCTTGATGACCACCGTTTTGAAAACAAATTAAAAATTGCTGCCACTTATGCCCCGGATCGCAGCAGGCTTTATCAAGTCCTTATGAAGGATACAGACCAGAAAGCCACCAAAAAAACAGAAAGAAAAGATACCCGGAAAAATGGGCCATCAAAAACAACAGATGATAAAAAACCTGCCCGGGAAAACAATATTAAATCCAAACAAAAAGAGCCAGAAGCTTCCGCAAAAGAACCGGAAACCTCAAAAAAACAACAGGAAACTTCCAAAAAGAAATCAGAAACCACCGAACCTACCAAAGCTGATGATACAAAACACGGAACAAAGCCTGCCCAGAGAAACTCAGTAGAGACGGAGAACACGAAACCCAAAACACGAAACCCGAAACACGAAACACGAAACCCGGAACCCGAAACACGAAATCCGAAACCCGAAACACGGAACACAAAACACGAAACCCGGAAACAAAAAGAACCCGACAAAGATAAAGATTCATCTGAATCAGAACTTGGTGATATTCTTCAAAAACGACTTGAAGAATTAAAAAAAAAAATAAATCAACCTGAGACAACAACAAGTACTGAAGACAAAACTCAAGAGGACATCAATGCCATTTCTTCGGATGATTTTTTTAACTTTAATCCCCTGGATGTTATCTCTGATAAAAAGTACAGTGTTGAAAATCTGGAATACAATCAGGCTGTCGTTCAGGCAGATGTATCCGAAAAGCAGAATAAATCCAACCCGAAAACAAAAAAGCAAAAACTGCTTGATAAATTTATTCAATCTGAAAAGGAGATTACCGGCGGCGGATTTAAACCGGACAAAGAATCGTCAACGGATAATCTGTATGAATCCCCTGAATTTGATGATTCCGGAGACTTGATAACTGAAACACTGGCAAAAATTTATATCCGGCAGGGACATTATGAGAAAGCTTTGAATGCTTACAAAAAATTAAGTTTGAAATATCCACAAAAAAGTGTTTACTTTGCAACGCAAATTGAAAAAATAAAACAAATATTATCTAAAGACAAATAGCGATGTACGTATTTTTAACAATTTTATTGATGATAGTGTGTGTTTTGCTTGTCCTTATTGTCTTGGTCCAAAACCCAAAAGGTGGCGGTTTATCATCTGCTTTTGGACAGGGGAACCAGGTAATGGGTGTCAGGAAAACCACTGACTTTCTTGAGAAGGCAACATGGGGTCTTGCCATTGCGGTACTTGTGTTAAGTTTGTTTGCAAGTTTTGCGATACCACGGCAACCCGAAGAAGAAGAGTCTGACCAACAAAGAACTCAACAAACGGAACAAAGGGAGCAGGAAACGCCTGAACAGGAACAACCTGGACAAGAAAACCTGCCTGCGCCGGGAAATTAAAGTAAAATCACAGTAAAA
>JBNJGX010000008.1:0-28245 GCA_051748025.1 Bacteroidota bacterium | reverse complement strand
CGAAACACGAAACACGGAACACAGAACACGGAACACTTAAACACATGAAACAAGATATACAAAAATGCACTGACACATTACACAAGGGAGGCATCATTCTGTATCCCACTGATACCATATGGGGGCTGGGTTGTGATGCGACAAATCCGGATGCTGTAGAAAAACTTTACAGAATCAAACAGAGAGACCCACAAAAATCCATGCTTATTCTGATAGAAAACATCAATCAGGTAACATCATATGTTGATAAACCTCCTGAAGTAGCACTGGATATGATGGAATTAAGTACAGAACCTTTAACCATAGTCTTTGATAATGCAAAAAACCTACCGCATAACCTTATCGCTGAAGATGGAAGCATCGCCATAAGGCTTGTAAAAAGCGGATTTGTGGCTGAGCTTATCAGACGTTTTAAACGGCCGGTGGTTTCAACATCAGCAAATTTTTCAGGCAGTGAAACACCGCTGAGTTTTAGTGATATTTCTGACCAATTGTTATCAAAAGTTGATTATGCAAGTGTTACCGGAAGGGAAAAGCGACACAAAAAGGCATCATCCTTAATCAAAATAAAACAAGACGGAGAAATTATTATTTTGAGGAAATAATGGCAATAAACTTTTTATTTGTTTTTTATTTGTACCTTTAAACTATGAATATCCATTTTCTAAGATCGGTCACACCGCGCTGGGTCATATTTGCCATTGACCTCAGCATTTGCCTGTTTTCCATAGTTTTTGCCTATTACCTTCGTTTTAATTTTGATGTTCCGGATTCCAACATTGAAGCACTTACCATCATTATTCCACTTGTTTTGTTTGTCAGGGCGATAAGTTTTGCCATCAGCAAAACATACATTGGGCTTGTGCGATATACCAGCACCCGCGATGTACAACGTTTATTTGTGGTATTGTTACTAGGCAGTTCATTTTTGATCCTGCTGAATATTATAGCATTTCAGATATTGGAAACCTATATTATTCCTACCTCGGTTGTAATCATAGACTTTTTAATTACTGCACTTGGTATGGTATTTTTCCGCCTGCTGATCAAAACAATCTTTTTTGAGTTTCATACCTCCCGTAAAGACCGGAGCAATGTAGTAATATTGGGGAGTGATGAACTGAGCCTCATCACAAAACGCACCATTGACAGGGACATGGAATCAAAAAACAGGGTAATTGGCTTTATTGATTATGATGATGACGTCATCGGCAACAAAATTGAAGGTATCAAAGTGTATGGTATAGATGAACTGGAAGACCTTATTACACGACAATCGGTAGAAACCCTTATCATCGCCAACAAAAAAATCCCGGCCTCGCTTAAGAAACGGGTTATTGACATATGCCTTGACAGGGATGTAAAAACACTCACAATACCAGATGTTACACACTGGATAAATGGAGAACTGACATTCCGCCAGATCAAACAAATTAAAATAGAAGATTTGCTTGAGAGGGATCCCATACAGCTTGATAAAAAGCGCATTCACAACCAACTCACAAACAAAACCATTTTAGTGACAGGGGCAGCCGGAAGTATAGGCAGTGAAATTATGCGCCAGATCACAAAATTTAAACCCAAATTGATACTCTTGTTCGACCAGGCAGAAAGCCCCATGTACGATCTTGAACTGGAAATGTGTGAACAACTCAACTTTACACAATACAAGACCATTATCGGAGATATAACCAATAAGCAACAGGTTGAGCATTTATTTGATGAATTTCACCCTGAGTATGTGTATCATGCTGCAGCCTATAAACATGTTCCTTTAATGGAACACAATCCTTCTGAAGCTGTCATAACCAATATTATGGGCACAAAAATTGTTGCTGATGCTGCTGTTCGATATAAGGTAAATAAATTTGTAATGGTTTCCACAGACAAGGCAGTAAACCCAACCAATGTAATGGGTGCAAGCAAGCGTATTGCGGAAATATATACCCAGTCGCTCAATACACAACAAGAACATACACGTTTTATTACAACCCGTTTTGGCAATGTGCTTGGGTCAAATGGCTCTGTTATACCGCGGTTCCAAAGACAAATCGAAAAAGGCGGACCAATTACCATTACCCATCCGGAAGTTACACGGTATTTTATGACTATCCCCGAAGCATGTCAGCTTGTCCTCGAAGCCGGTTCTATGGGTGAAGGCGGGGAAATTTTTATTTTTGATATGGGTGAAAGCATAAAGATCATTAACCTTGCCAAACGTATGATAAAACTTTCCGGGATGGAACTTGGCAAAGACATTCAAATGACATTTACCGGCTTACGGCCCGGTGAAAAATTGTATGAAGAGCTCCTGGCAACAAAAGAAAATACAAGCCCTACCTATCATGAGCAAATTATGATAGCCAAAGTAAGAAGGTATGATTTCGAAGATATCAACGCTGAAATTAATACACTTATTTACATGCCTTTCTCTGAAAATGATGTTGATATTGTACGTAAGATGAAAACCATTCTGCCTGAGTTTAAAAGCCAGAATTCTATTTATGAAGTTTTGGATTCAAACGGGGAATAGTTATCAGTTTATCTTATGTGGCATATATATTCTGAGATTTCATTTGTTTGAGTTCTTGAATTAATGGCATTTACTTAATTAACCCCTCAGGATACACTGCAGTGATGGTTTTATTTTGGATGTCAATTTCCTGTATCATATCTTCATGACAGGGTAAAAGTATGTCTCCTGTTTCGAAACGCACTTCAAATAAAGGGTTATTACTACTGTCAAGGTAATTGATAATTTCCCCTGTCATACCGGAGGTTTCATCTTTCAGCAAAAATCCAACAAGCATTCCGGGGTGATTTTCTGATATTTCAGCATCATCAAAATCACCGGCCGGCAGGTAACATTCAGCATTAATGAGTGTTTTTGCCTGCCCTATTGATTCAATATCTTTCAAATACACCACTGTATTGGTAGCATCTCCCTGGATATCAGACACAAAATAAGGAACCAGTGTTCCCTGTAATTTCAGGAACACTGGTTCTGATACATTAATGTAATCAAATATTGTTTCTTTTTCAAGGCCTATTACCACAGCGCCTTTGTACCCAAAAACCTTTTTTACAAAACCAACCCGGACAAAATCTTCAGCGTGAAGCATAGGGTGAAAGATTATGTAACTAATCAGTCGTTATTATATCTGTTTTGCCGCAGATTTTCATAATCTGTGGCATATACTTGATTTATAAATAATTAAAGCTGCTGAGTAGAAACAAGATGATTATTTTTCTTTTTTCTCCTCTTCTGCTGACTTGTCTTCTGCTTTGGGTTCAGATTTTTCCTCTTTTTCCGCTTCTTTCTTTTCCTCAGGTTTTTCTTCCTTTTTCTCTTCAGCTTTAGGTTCAGATTTTACTTCAGCCTTTTCTTCAGATTTTTCCTCTGGCTTGGCTTCCGCTTTTTCTTCCGGTTTAGACTCAGGCTTTTCTTCTACCTTAGCTTCCGGTTTATCTTCAGTTTCAGCCTCAGCCTCAGCCTCAGCTTTTTGTTTTTCTTCTTCTTCTTTGCGTTTGGCTTCTTCTTTTTCCATCTGTTCCTGGATAGCTGCTTCCTTAGCTTCACGCACTTTCTTTTCTTTTTCAAACCGCTCTTTTACAGAATCTTCTTTGGCTTCTCTGATTTTGTCATGTTCAGCCTTAATCTGCAGCTCTTTGTCTTTCATCCATTTTTCGAAACGATTTTCAGCTTCAGCTTCATCAAATGCACCTTTTCTGACTCCGTCAAGCAGGTGTTTTTTCATCATAACGCCTTTTTCAGATAAAATGGACCGACAAGTATCAGAAGGGCTTGCACCTTTCTGTACCCAATAAAGGGCCCTGTCAAAATCCAATTCAACTGTGGCAGGCTGATCTGAAGGATTGAATGTCCCAATCCGTTCGATATTTTTACCATCCCGTGGCGCCCTGCCATCTGCAACTACGATATGATAGAAAGGAATCCGCTTTCTACCATGCCTTGCTAATCTTATCTTTACCGGCATAAATTCTTTTTATTAATTAATACTAATTTTTACAGGGCTGCAAAGATACTGTATTGTTTTTAAAATAAAAAATCCAATCAAGTTTTTATTTTCCTGATTCTTGCATAAATTTTTCTGCTTTTTCTACCATTGCTTTTGAGCCTGTATAAAATGGCACACGTTGGTGAATATCTTTGGGGTCAATATCCAGGATCCGGTTGCCATTTCCATCGGTTGCCATTCCCCCTGCTTGTTCTGCCAGAAAGGCCATGGGATTGCATTCATACACCAACCTTAGTTTTCCGTGGGGATTACCATCAGTTTTGGGATATATGAAAATGCCACCCTTTAACAAATTACGGTGAAAATCAGCCACCAGCGAACCGATATATCTCATCGAATATGGCCGCTTGGTTGCTTTATCTTTTTCCTGGCAATATTTGATATAATCTTTTGTTCCCTGTGGAAAATTTATAAAATTTCCCTGATTAACAGAATAAATTTTTCCCTGTTTGGGGGTTACAATATAGGGATGTGACAAACAAAATTCACCGATCGAAGTGTCCAGTGTAAAACCGGTTGTTCCAAGGCCGGTTGTATATACCATCATTGTCGATGAGCCGTATAGCACATAACCGGCAGCCACCTGTTTGCTCCCGGGTTGCATAAAATCCTCCATGGTGGCTTTTTGTCCGCGGGGACTTATTCTGCGGTAAATAGAAAAAATGGTACCAATGGACACATTGACATCAATATTCGATGAGCCATCCAGCGGATCTGTACACACCACATATTTTCCATCCAGCGAAAGATCATCATCAAAAATAATGGTTTTTTCATTTTCTTCGGAGGCTATGCCACAACAAATACCGCTGGCACGCATGGTATTGATGAATGTCTCATTGGCAAAAACATCCAGCTTTTGTTGTTGTTCACCCTGAACATTCACATTTTCAACCTCTCCCAGAATATTAACCAGGCCGGCTTTGTTTACCTTTTTATGTACAATTTTTGAAGCCAACCCAATGTGACTCAACAACCTGCTTAATTCTCCTTTGGCGTACGGAAATGCAGACTGTTTTTGTATGATCACTTCGTTTAAGGTTTGTATTTTTGTTGCCATAACTGTAAAATTTTTAATGAGATAAATATTTTTGATAAAATTAATGGTTTTTTAGCAGCTTTAAAAAGAAAATATTTGATTTTTATGGCTGATAATTAATAAAATCCCGTTATTTGCATAAATTCGCTGGCTATATGGAGTTTAAATCAGGTTTTTTTCATAAAAAATCCAGGCCATGTGTCATTGCAGGGCCATGCAGTGCAGAAAGTGAATCACAGGTATTACATACCGCTGAAGCACTTGCAGCCAACGAGCATGTACATATTTTCAGGGCAGGCATCTGGAAACCCCGAACCCACCCGGGACATTTCGAAGGTTCAGGGGATAAAGCGCTTAAATGGTTGGCCAAGGTAAAAACAAAGACCGGCCTTTTTCCTGCCACTGAAGTCATTACCCCTGAGCATGCTGAAAAAGCCATCGAAGCCGGCATTGATGTATTGTGGATAGGCGCACGTACAACAGGGAATCCCATTTATGTACAGGCTTTAGCAGATGTCTTAAAAGGGACACAAGTAAAATTAATGGTAAAAAACCCGCTGCATCCCGATATTAATTTGTGGTGCGGTGCCATTCAGCGATTTTATAAATCCGGGATAAAAGATATAGCGGCCATACACCGAGGGTTTTATCCTTTTGAAAAAACAGCTTTCAGAAACCTGCCGTTGTGGGAAATTCCCATTGACCTCCAACTGAAAAACAAAAACCTGCCGGTGTTTTCCGATCCCAGCCATATTGCCGGAAAAACAAGTCACATTGCAACCATTGCACAACAAGCCATGGACCTGGATATGCACGGTTTAATGCTTGAAGTACATCATGATCCTGAATCAGCACTAACAGACAAAGAACAACAACTTCATCCTGAAGAACTAAATCAATTGTTAGATCAATTGGAAATCAGGAAACGCAAAGTTAAAGACCATGTTTATAATGAACTTATCATGCAATACCGCAAAGAAATTGATCAGGTAGATTATCAGCTTCTTGACTTATTAAAACAGCGGCAGGATCTGGTTGAGGAAATTGCCGTGCACAAACAAAACATGCATGTCAATATTTTGCAACTTAAGCGATGGGAAAACATAATAAAAACCCGGCTTGATTACGCTGCTAAAAACGGGCTTTCAAAATCATTTATTTTAAAACTGCTTCAGGCCATTCATAAGGAGGCCATACATATCCAAACCAAAATTATGCAGTCTTCTGATTTTCAAGATGATGAATGATTGAGCGCATGATCATCAACCCGTCAGTATTTCCGAGTTCTTCATCAGCAGCCCTTTCGGGATGCGGCATCATACCAAAAACATTGCCTTCTTTATTTGAAATACCGGCAATGTTCATGACAGATCCATTGGGATTATCTTCCTCCGTAAGTTCACCACGTTCATTGCAATAACGCCAGATAATCTGTTTGTTTTGAACCATATCCGACAACACTTCTTCGGGAGCATAAAACCTGCCTTCGTGATGGGCAACCGGAATTTTTAAAGCTTTTGCCCTTGGTACGTATTCAGTCAGTGGTGTATGAAAATGCTCCGCCCGGATATATTGGTTCTTACAAATAAAATGTTGGTTGATATTATGCAGCAAAGCCCCTGGCAAAAGCCCGACTTCACACAACACCTGAAAGCCATTGCACACACCAAAAACAAATCCGCCGCCGGCAGCAAATTCAATAACTGATTCCATAAGCGGTGAATACCTGGCTATTGCACCTGAACGAAGATAATCACCATATGAAAAACCGCCGGGAAGCATAATGGCATCCACAGATTTAAGGTTTTTATCTTTATGCCAGAGCTCAACCACATCCTGGTTGAGTTTTTCCCTTAATACATAGATCATGTCATGATCACAATTTGATCCCGGAAATATAAGTACACCAAATTTCATAGTTGCTTAAATTAGTCCACCACAAAAATAAAAACTTAGTCAATCTTTGAATGTTTTTTATTGATCTCTTTTAATTTTTTCTGCGCTTCTTCAAGTGTTTCAGTCTGTTCCTCAAGTTCTTTTTCAATATCCTCAATCTCTTTTACATTATCTTCAATTTTTTCGCGGTACTTTTCATTTTTCTTTTCCAGATGTTCTTTATCCTTGTTCAGGTCTTTTATTTCATCCTCAATATCCTCAACCAAATCTTCACGGTCTTCGATAATTTCCCCGTAAGCTTCTGCCGCAATCTGTACAGCAAAATCCCGGATAACGGTTTTCATGGCACTTTTCTCATCAGGATGATCTGAACCCATATAAGCCCCGCCAAGGTCAACAGCAACGTAAAATTCTATAAATCCGTCATTTTCCTTAGCCCTGGCATAAACATCCACCGTATTATTGGTTACTGTTGGAATAAGAACATTATCAGCAAAAACCTCTTTTCTTCTTTTTACCTTATCAGCATCATAGTCTTTCATTAAATCTTTCCATGCCTTTTCCACCGTTTTTTCTTCCGTCCCCGGAATTTTTACAAGCAGTACTTCCCGCCGGCTTTTGTTTATTCGTCGTTTGTCTTCTTTAACTTCAATTTTTTGGGCCATCAGATTACCAACCATTAATATGGTCAATAAAATTGTTGTTAATTTTTGTATCATAGTATTAATTATTTGTTTCGCTCTGTAAAGTAAACAATTAAATCTGACAAAGCAACATTTGCTTCATTATCAGGTAATGTTTTCAATACCGATTTTGCACTTTTTATGTGGTTGTGCATTATCTTGCGTGCATATTGAAAACCGCCATAGTCTTCAATGAAGTGTAAAATCTCCTGTTTATCTTTTTTACTTACCCCTTTTTCAATGATCTTTATTATACCGGAAGATTTATATTGCGGTGCTTTATCCAATGCGTGTATCAGAGGCAGTGTATATTTTTTTTCTTCGAGGTCTTTGCCATTGGTTTTGCCAAATTTGCCATCGGCTTTAAAATCCAAAATATCATCCTGTATCTGAAAAGCCATCCCAGCCTCATGGCCAAAATTCCTCATGGCAAGCTGTTCGTCTTTGGATGCCCCGGCACTTTTTGCTCCGGCCTGAGCAGAAGCACTTATTAAAACAGCGGTTTTTCTGTGAATAATATTGTTATAAACTTCCTCGGAATATTGTGCTTTTTCCTTTTCTTTCAATTGAATAATTTCCCCCATACTCATTTGTGCTATTGTGGGGGCCAGGATCTCCAGGATATCGAACAACTTTTTTTCAACAGCAATATCCAGGGCCTTTGAAAACAAATAATCCCCTGTTAATATGGCAATTTTATTGCGCCATAATGTGTTGACTGTCTTTTGTCCCCTGCGTATAAGCGCTTCATCCACAACATCATCATGGATAAGTGTAGAGGTATGCAACAGCTGAACCAAAATTGCCGTTATCCGGGCTTTATGATTTACTTCACCAAACAGCCTGGCAGATAAAAAAACCATGTGAGCACGAACCTGTTTTCCGGTATTTGAAAAAACATAATTCAGGATTCGATTAAGATAATCATCATCAGATTGTATCAGGGAGAACAATTCCTTGTTAAAACTTTCTACATCTTCACGGGTTAAATATGTGATATTTTCAAGTCTTTTCATAAATGTACTTCAATTGTGATAAAAATAATATTTTCTGCATTAAAATAAAATGATTATATTACATTTCTTTGTAAACCATGCAAAGTTTATAATTATTAATGTAAAAATACAGTCATGACAAAAATACGTGTAACAAAACAATTCAACTGGGAAATGTCTCATGCACTCTATCATTATAAAGGCTTATGCAGAAATATTCATGGCCATTCATATAAAATGTTTGTAACCGTAAAAGGCACGATAAATCAAGATGAAAAAAATCCCAAATGGGGCATGGTCATTGATTTTGGGGATTTTAAAGAAATTGTAAAAAAAGAAATTGTGGATAAATTTGATCATTCTGTGGTGTTGTGCAGCAAAGAGGATTACCGTTCATTGTCTAAAATTCAGGGATTGTTTGACAGGCTTCATATTGTGGATTATCAGCCAACATGTGAAAACATGGTTCAGGATTTTGTCAGGCGCATATCAAAAAAGCTGCCGGAAAACATTGAACTCTGCAATCTTAAGCTATATGAAACCAACACTTCCTATGCAGAATGGGTTGCCGGTGATCAGAAATAATGTATTTTTATGTTTAATTTTTCATTACCATTGCACATTATCAATGGTTTGTTAAAAAAATATGCTATATGCTTACCTCTCATGATTTTAAACCTACACGGGAAGGTTTTGGAGAAGGCCTGCGGGAAGCGGGTAAAAAGCAATTGAATCTTGTTGCCTTAGGGGCAGATATAACTGGTTCTGTTGCTATGAATCTGTTTGCTGAAACCTACCCGGATCGTTTTTTTTCATTTGGCATTGCCGAACAAAACATTGCCGGTGTGGCTGCAGGGCTGGCATTATCAGGAAAAATACCGGTTTTCTCAACTTACGGTGTGTTTTCTGCCATGCGCGATCTTGACCAGGTACGTATTTCAATCTGTTATAACAATGTACATGTTATTATCGGCGGTGCGCATGCTGGTATATCCGTTGGCCCCGACGGTGCCACCCATCAGGCATTGGAAGATATTGCAACCATGCGGGTTTTACCCAATATGACAGTACTTTCGCCATGTGATGCCACACAAACCAGAATAGCCACCATCCGGGCTGTTAAAGATTTCAGGAGCCCTGTTTATATTCGTTTCGGCAGAGAAGCCGTTCCCGATTTTACCACAAAAGAACAGGACTTTATCCCTGGCAAAGCTCAGGTTCTGAAAGAAGGCAATGATATTGCACTTTTTGCAACCGGCCATATGGTCTGGGAATCAATTAAAGCAGCCGAATCACTTGACAATGATCATAATGTTGATGCTGCAGTTTTAAATTTTCATACCATCAAACCTATAGATGTTGGAAGCATTGAAAAATATGCCAGGCAATGCGGCTGCATTCTTACTGCCGAAGAACATCAGGTTGCCGGCGGGTTTGGCAGCGCTGTTGCTGAAAAAGTGGTGCAAACACATCCTGTTCCAATGCATATTCTGGGTATTAATGATTGCTTCGGGGAATCGGGTCAACCTGCTGAATTAATGGAAAAATACGGTCTCAATGCAAAACACATTACCAAACAGGCATTAAAACTGTTGTCTTATGATTAGATTGTTATTGTTGCTTTTTATAATGTTATTCTCACAAAACCAGGATGATACGAAATACACCCCTGATGATCTTCCGGACAAAAATGAATTACTTGGAAAGTTCCAACCTTCAGCACATCCTGATTTTGTGCTGGCTGATCCTGCTGTTACATATTTTCCTGAAATATACCTCAGGAAAAATACATACAATGCCTTTCTGAAAATGCGTCAAGCAGCAATGAAAGACAACATTGATCTTATCATACGGTCAGGGACAAGAACTTTTTATGAACAACGATATTTGTGGAATCAAAAATTCACCGGAAAAAGAAAACATGGTGAGGGGAAGCTTGACCAATCGCTTCCGGATAGCGCCAAAATTGCCAATTTGATCGCCTATACTGCCGTTCCCGGCACATCCCGGCATCACTGGGGAACTGACATTGACATCAATAAAACATCACATACTTATTTCAAAAGGGGAAAGGGCAAAAAAGTTTACGACTGGTTGCAGGAAAATGCGGCTGATTATGGGTTTTATCAGGTTTATGTTCCTTTCGGTGGAAAAAGAACAACAGGTTACAACACCGAAGAATGGCACTGGACATATAAACCGGATTCTGACAAATTCACAACCGGATATAAACAATGTGTATCAGAGGCTGATATACAAGGGTTCTACGGTGACAGCAAAATTGTTAATTTTAACATTATTGAAGATTATGTTTATGGCATAAATGCTGATTTATTGGAATAATCTTTGCGAACATATTATATATAACCAACCGGAAAATCTTGTTATGAAAAATGTTTTATGTATCATCTTTATTTTATCTGTTGTGTTGTTCACTTCGTGTGGCACAACATCGGTTATGGTTGATGTGATGGAACCGGCAGCCATTAACGTCCCACAGGACTATAAAGATGTACTGATCGCAAACCGCAGTTTACCGGGGGATGATAATCGTGTGGAAAACGTTGTGGAAGGTCTTTTTACAAACGAAGCGTTATTTGCCGACAGGTTGGGATCGGAGAATTGTGTGGTTTCCATAAATGAAACCTTAAACCAAAATGAACGTTTTCGCAGCCATTTGTGTGAAGATTGTGATTTTCGAGGTACCGGAACAGGAGAATGGCCTGTGCCCTTGTCGTGGGACAGCATCAAAAGGGTGTGTGACAGGTACCGTGCTGATGCCCTGATTAGTTTGGAATTGTTTGATACAGATAAACACATCAACCACAGTGTAGAAAACAGAACGCGTACCAGGAATGGAGAAACCATACGTTACCAACGGCACAAAGCCATCTTGTGGATGGAAATCCATACCGGCTTACGCATATATGATCCGTACAACGAAACAATTGTTCACCAACAGGATTTTCACGATAAAAAGTCGTGGGAAAAAAAAGCCGATAGCCGGGGAAGAGCAGAAAGCAGACTTCCATCACACAGAAAAGCAGCCAAAGAAGCAGGCGTTTTTGCCGGACAAAAACTGGCATCCTATATTTCTCCCACCTGGAAAACCACAAAACGTTATGTATATGTCCGGGGGAATGATGCTATGAAATCAACCAAAAGCTTTGTTAAAAACGGAGAATGGAAAAAAGCAGCATCCATCTGGAAAAAATATACTGACAGTAATGATAATAAACTGGCAGCCAGGGCAAATTACAATATGGCTGTGGCGGCTGAAATTCAGGGAAATATTGATGCAGCCATTGAATGGGCAAAACAATCACTTGAATTGGATGACTCTCACAAAACAAAATCCTATATCAATCTATTGCATAAACGCAAACAAGACTTTAGAAAACTGAAAGAACAGTTGAAGGATTAAAAACATTTTAGACAACAGATATTTCATACATCATCTTGCACAGTACAGTGTGCAATTAATTAATATTTTGCATGGTATAATGTGCAATATCATGGATTTTTAATTTATACCCTTGACATTTATCCATGATTTTATTACATTTGAATTTCAAGGACTTGTAAAATGGATGTAAAACAATTGAAAAAATTTTAAATTATGAAAATGTTAAGCAGATTTTTGATTTATCCGGTTTTAATAATAAGTGGATGCTTATTGGTGTTTACACTTGGTTGTGAAAAAGATGATGATGACGATGCCGATGTCAATGACAATGACAATGAAAACGATGACATTGTTTTTGACATTGACTATGGATCGGTCACAGATATTGACGATAACGAGTATAAAACCATTGTCATCGGTGATCAGGAATGGATGGCGGAAAATCTAAAGGTAACAAAATACAACAATGGTGATGAAATACTTTCAGGATTGAGTGACCAGGAATGGGAAGACACAACTGAAGGTGCTTACACTGTTTATCCGCCAGGGGATCTTGAAGGAGTTGATTCAGAAGAAGAAGTGGTGGAGGCATATGGAAGGTTATACAATTGGCATGCTGTTGATGATTCAAGGGATATTTGTCCCTCAGGGTGGCATGTGCCTACCAACTATGAGTGGACACAATTAAGAGAGTATTTGCTTGATAATTACGATGCTATAAGCAGCAGCAATATTGGCAACACATTAAAATCATGCCGCCAGGATGGCTCTCCCCTGGGAGATGACTGTGACACCCGGGATCATCCCAGATGGAACGGACATGGTACACATTATGGAACGGATGATTTTGGATTTTCTGCACTTCCTGGAGGTGGCCGGGGTGATGATGGTAATTTTCAAACCATTGGTTTTGGTGGTTATTGGTGGTCTTCCACGGCCATCGGTTCTGATGGTGCATTTATTACTGTTCTCCTGTATGAGTCCGGTGATTTAACTGTCAACGGCGGCGACGAGAGGCCGGCTGGTTTTTCTGTTCGTTGTATTAAAGACTGATTTTTGAGATGTATTGGTATTACCATGCGTAAAAAATGATGAATATATAATTCTGATCATGCTTTATATTCCATGATCCAGCCGCCTGTATTTTATACTTGTAACTTTTAATCCTGTTACTGTATTTTCATAAGTTATGATTTTTATATCGTAAAATAAAAATGTCATTAAAAAGCTCCAATACCTGTCCCGAAAGTGTTTTGGGAACATGTCCCAACCTGTCTCCCGCAAAAACCTATGCCCTGAATGCCTTCAGGCGTGCTGGCAGGTAAATACCGGGTATCAATTTTTCAAAATTTTGTGGTTTTATTATTCAAACGAAGGCCTTGGTAACAAACCAGCGTCTTCAGCAATTCCCTGAACAGTTTTTTCGCCTCCGATAGCCATAAGATGCACGCCATGGACGCCTTCCATATTTTTCATCTCTTCAATTTGTTCAAGTGCAATATTTCGTCCCTCGGCTTTTTGATCTTCAGCTTTTTCCATCCTTTCAATGATATCATCAGTAAATGAAATGCCGGATACATTATCTTTCATATATTTTGCCATTCGTGCTGATTTTAGTGGTGTAATGCCGGCCAGGATATAAATTTTTTCATGCAGTCCTTTATTGCGTACTTCTTCCATCCACTTTTTGAATCTTGCCATGTCATATATCACTTGTGTCTGAATGAAATCAGCACCGGCATTGATTTTTTTCTCCAGCCTGATAATTCTGAAATCCAAAGGATCAGCAAAAGGATTGGCTGCTGCACCTATAAAAATCCTGGGTTCAACAACGGGCCCTTTTTTACCGTTTCTGATTGTATCTCCGCATTGAAATTGCTTTTCTTCCCGCATTTTATAAAGCATCTCAACCAGTTGAACAGAATCAATATCAAACACATTCTTTGAAGTGGGATGATTTCCAAACGACTGATGATCACCGGAAAGGCATAATATGTTTTTTATCCCCATGGCAGCAGCCCCCAACACATCACTCTGAATGGCCAGCCGGTTTCGGTCACGGGTAGTAATTTGCACAACCGGTTCAAGGCCTTGTTCAAGCGCAATACAGCCGGAAGCAAAAGAAGACATGCGTACAATCGCGGTTTGATTGTCGGTAATGTTGGCTGCATCCACAGCTTTATTCAACAGGTTTGCTTTTTTGATTATGTTATCCTTATCAGCACTTTTAGGAGGGCCTAATTCACCGGTAAAAGCAAATTTTCCGGATTTCAAAACCTGTTCCAGCCGGCTGCCTGATTTTGTTTTACTTTTGTCCATAATTCTCCGCTTTATTTATTTTTTTCCAGTTATGGGGCACTACAATTACCCCATCATTCAGCTTGCACTAATAATTTCTAATCAAACATCATATCTTCCCTGGCCACCCTTCTTGGGCCTCCATCTCTGGCAACAGACCAATCTTTGGGGGATTTGTTTTCTAATAACTTATCGAGCTTATTCAGCCTTTTAAACCGGTCATAAATAAGTTGCCAGGCACATTCAGTGTTTTCAGGATCAACCTCACACATGCCATCTGAAGATCCCCCACAAGGGCCGTTCATCAAGCTTTTTGAGCATCTTGCAACAGGACAAATTCCTTCATACTCCTCCAGCACGCATTCGCCGCATCCGGCACAGCGTTCAGACCAAAGCCCTTGTTTAATGTTAGCCCCAAAGAATTTGGTATTTACACCCGGCTTAACAATAACATCCGGGAACAACTCTACTATATATTGCACACCAACGCCACATCCCAGCGAAAGCACAACATCCGCTTTTTTAATTTTACTGGTAGTATCTTCATCAAAAAATTCACTGTCACACTGGCGGGTAATTGTGTGCTCCGTGATATCAGGATTCAGGTTGTTTTGTTTGGCAGCAAGTTTTAATTGGTTTGAAAGCACCCCCACTTCATTTTCTCCCCCTGCCATACAAACGGTAACGCAAGTACCACATCCCATAACAAGGATGTTTTCATATGCTTTAACAGCATCAAAAATTTCATGAAAAGGTTTTTGTCCGGCAACAATCATATGTTTTCCTCCTTTGTTATTTTATGTGATTCAGCCTTTTTTGTCAGTTGAACTTTTCTCCTGATTTTTTGCTTCTGAATCATTATTATCTTCATTTTCCATTATTTTTTTGATCTTATTGGTAAATTCCCTTGCAGTTTTTGCAAACAAGGGGCCTTCTGAAGCCGGTATATAAAACATATCGAGTCTTTCAGGATTTATCCCGGCTTCTTTAAGCTTGGTTTTAGCCATGTCCATGCGTTTTGTTGCCCTGATATTGCCTTCAAGAAAATGACAACTTCCAATTTCACAACCAGCTACCATCACACCATCTGCTTCCTCAACAAATGCTTTCAACAACATATTTATATGTACTTTACCTGAACATGGCAAACGCACGATCCGTAGATTCGGCGGATACTGCTGCCGCATCGTTCCGGCTAAATCAGCGGCTGTAAATGCGCAATAATGACAACAAAAAGCAATTATTACAGGTTCCTTATTTTTCATATTTTATTCATTATTTTGTTTTATTAACTACCGAGGCAACTTTTCTCATTTTTTTATCCCACAAAGTCACAAAGTTCACCAAGTATTATAACAATTCTCCCATTATTTATCTTTGTGTTCTTAGTGTCTTTGTGGGAACTGTTTTTTGGAATTGTTTTAATAATTTTGTTCTTGTGCACGATTTGGAATTTTTAGTCAACCTATAAAAACACTTTAAAAATAAGGTATTGCAACCAAATTCCTGCACCATTTTTACTATATTTTTCTTTATTTTCAACACTTTCATTAACTGTGAAACTTTAATTAAATTATTTTGATTCAATGACTTCAGCTATATCCTTATCAAGGATACTTTCAAACAATGCATTTTCTTGTTTATCTGTAAAGGTAAGCAGTTGAATTGCACTGGCAGGACAGGCAGCCGCACAATTTCCACATCCCTGACATTTAGCGGGATCAATTTCGGCTTTTCCGTTGCTGTTTATAAAAGGTGAATCAAACACACATTCCCTTATACATGTCAGACATGAGGCACACTTATCTTCATCAATAACAGATACCACCCCACCTACTTCAAGTGTATCTTTTGACAAGATTGTTGCTGCCCTGCCTGCTGCAGCAACTGCCTGAATTATATTTTCTTCTGTGTTTTTTGGCGAATGAGCCAGTCCGCAAACAAAAATGCCTTCATTGGCAAAATCCACAGGTCGAAGTTTTACATGTGCTTCCATAAAATTACCATGCTCATCCAGTGGTAATTTCATTAATTCAGCAAGTTTCTTATTAACATTTTCATCTGCAACAATCCCGGCACTGAGCACAATCATATCACTGTTTATTGTGATGTGTTCGTTAATCACTGTATCTTTAACGCTTATATTAAGTTTATCTTGTTTTTCCCTGACTTCAGGATATTCCTCATCAGGAAAATGGATAAATTTCACACCCAGGCGCCTGGCTTTACGGTAATAAACTTCACGAATGGTGTATGTACGAATGTCACGATAAAGTATATATACATCCGAATCCGGATCTTTTTCCCGGATATTAATGGCATTTTTGATGGCTTCGCTGCAGCATACACGTGAACAATAATTATGCTCATCATCCCGGCTTCCAACGCATTGTATCATGACAACCGTTCCGAATTTTTCCCTTTTATCTATTTCAAATTCAAGGTTTCTTTGTGTAATAACATTCTCATTTTTCCCATAAAGGAAATCCTTGGGCTTATATTCATCAGCACCGGTGGCAATAATAATGACACCATGATTTATTTCTGTTTCATCACCATCGTTCAAAGTGGTTGTAAAATTACCAATTGAGCCGTTAACTGATTTTATATTTGTATTCATGTGAATATTGATCCATTCATGATCATTTACTTCCTGAATTTTCTTTTTCAAAAACAGCTGCCAGTTTTCACCGTCAAGTTCCATTTTCAGGTAAGCAAGGTTTCCGCCCAATGTATCATCTTTTTCAACAAGATGCACTTTAAATCCCTGTCTGGCCAATGAAAGGGAGGCTGTCATACCGGAAATACCGCCTCCGATAACAAGTGCAGTTTTATTAACCGATATACTTTTAAGTTGTAATGGTTCAAGATATTTGGATTTACCCACGCTTCCCCTGACCAGGGCTTTGGCTTTCTCTGTGGCAGCTTTCGGTTCTTTCTGATGTACCCAGGAGCATTGTTCACGGATATCTGCCATTTCAAACAGGTATTTATTTAAACCGGCCTCGCGGAGGGTTTCCTGGAACAGCCCTTCATGGGTGCGGGGTGTGCAGGATGCTACCACAATTCTGTTAAGGCTCTTTTCATGAATCAGCTCTTTCATCCTCTTTTGTGTATCCTGAGAACATGTATAAAGTGTGTGTTCAGCATGTACAACCCCGGGTAAACTTTCGGCATATTCAGCCACCTCTTCAACATCAACCACAGAGGCGATATTTATGCCGCAATGGCAAACAAACACACCAGTCCTTAGCTCTGTGTTTTCAACTATTTTTTCTTCGGGATACTGTTTCACCATAGATTCAGTATGCCGCACATCTTTAAGTACTTCACTACTCAATGAAGCTGCTGCACTTCCCTGCATCACGGTTTCCGGGATATCACTCGGCCCGTTTCCTGCACCGCACAGAAAAATACCTTTACGTGAAGACAAGAGGGGTTTTAATGATTCTTCTTTGAAAAAACCAAATTTATTTTGCTCAATATCAATAATTTCTGCAAAATTGTTGTTGGCAGGGTTGGCCATTAACCCTACCGAAAGTACAATCAGATCAAATTCTTCTTCTTTGTATTTTCCTTCTTCCACAAAACTCAACTGAAGGTTTCTGGAAACAGGGTTTTCTTTTACAGAAGAAATCTGACTTCTCACAAATTTTACCCCTGCATTATACCGTGCTTGTTTATAAAAACTTTCAAAACCTTTTCCAAAAGCACGAATATCAATATAAAATATATAGGGTTGAATTTCCGGGTCATGCTCTTTGGCGATCATTGCTTCTTTGAGGGCATACATACAACAGACGGAAGAACAATAATCATTGCCAGTAGTAACATCCCTTGAACCCACACATTGTATCCATGCAATTTTTTTAGGTGGCTTTGCATCATATGGCCGCTGTATATGACCTTCATAAGGCCCTGAAGCACTAAGGATACGCTCAAACTGTACACTTGTAATAACATTCGGATAAATACCATAGCCGTATTCCGGTTTTCTTTTTGCATCAAACGGGATAAAGCCACCTGTAGCTATAACACTACCAACGTTAACCTCAATTTGCTCATCTTTTTGCTCATGACAAATAGCATCTGCCTTGCATGCACTGACACATTCCATACATTCGGCACAGCTGGCACATTGCAAACAACGCTCAGCTTCTTTTACGGCGGCCTCTTCACTAAGAACATCAACAATTTCATTAAAGCCCTTATTCCGTTCGTTGGGTTTTAAAGATTCAGGCTTTGACCGGGGTATATTGCTTTTATCAGCCCCTTCCGGTATGTCAGCCCCTTCTTTATTATTATCCACCGGTTCTCTGTCATATTTTAAGTCTTCGTTGTTCAGGTAACGGCTAATTGATTCTGCAGCCCTGTGCCCCTGTGCCACAGATTCAACCAAAGAAGCAGGTCCCATTACCATATCACCGCCTGCAAACACACTGCTGTCTGAAGTCTCAAGTGTTAACGGATTAGTACAAACCCATCCATTTTCAATATCCACACAAGCATCAAGGCCGGATAAATCACATTCCTGTCCTGTAGCCGGAATAACAGTATCCGCATCAATAACATTTTTGTTTTTATGGTCTATTTCCAAAGAACGATTTCCATCACTATCATATACGGTTTCACATTTTTCCACTTCGAGGCCTTTAATTTTCCCCTTTTCATATACCACCTGTTTTGGTGACCATGAATTTTTGATCTGCACGCCTTCTTCAATTGCTTCCGCTATTTCCCATGAATGGGCAGGCATTTCATCTTTGGTACGGCGGTAAACTATGGTTACATCTGCACCCATACGTAAAGCTGAACGTGCGACATCCAAAGCAACATTTCCGCCACCTATCACTGCTACTTTTTTACCAATTGAAGGCTTTTTGCCTTTATTTAATGTCTTAAGGAAAGGAATTCCGTATATAACCCCTTCACCATCTGCATTTTCCAGCGGTATTTGTTTGGCTTTTTGTGCTCCGATCGAAAGAAATACTGACTTATACCCTTGTTGTTTAAGCTGATCAACCGAAAAATCTTTACCTAAAACCTGTCCGGTTTTTACTTCAATACCATCATTTACCATCCGGTCAATTTCATAATCAAGGTAATCTTTAGGCAAGCGGTAATCAGGGATGCCTGTGCGCATCATACCCCCTAATTTATCTGACGCTTCAAACAAAGTTACCTTAAACCCCTGTTTTACCAAGTCATGAGCACAGGTTAATCCTGCCGGTCCACCTCCAATAACAGCCACTTTTTCATCACGGGGCTCAACATTATCCTTTTTTTCAGTATTATTTTCGTCATGTAATTCACCGGCTTCCAGGCGCTTTTTGTCATAATCAGCCACAAAACGTTTCAGGTTACAAACTGAGACCGCTTCATCCACTTCATTCCGGTTACAATTATCCTCACATGGGTGATGACAAATCCTTCCACAGACCCCGGCAAAAGGCATTTTCTCACGTATTAACTCAAGTGCTTCGTAAAATTTACCTTTCGCAATTAAGGCAACATATCCCTGTACATTAACACCGGCCGGGCAGGTGGCTTTACAAGGGGCAGGCGGGGATGATTTATCAATTGTATAAACATTGGGAATTGCCTGTGGATACAAACGGTATATACCATTGCGTTTTGACAGTTCCCCGTTAAACTCATCTATTCTCTCCACGGGACATTCTAATTCACATTCACCGCAACCGTTACATTTATTTTCATCCACATAACGGGCTTTTTTGTTAACAGTGACTGTAAAATTTCCCGCCTCACCTTCGAATTTTTTTATTTCTGCATAGGATATAATTTCAATATTGAGATGGCGTCCGGTTTCCACAAGTTTGGGAGATATCATACACATGGCGCAATCATTGGTAGGGAAAGTTTTATCAAGTTTGGCCATGTTTCCCCCTATAGATGGTTCTTTTTCCACCAGGTAAACTTTATATCCCATTTCAGCACTGTCAATGGCAGCCTGCATTCCTGCAATGCCACCACCAACAACCAATACCGAACCTATTTGCTTATTATTCATTATAATAAAGCCCTTTTATACATTTTTACAATTATTTTCGAGTTTCACAGGCACAAAATTCTTATTAAGGCCTAAATCTTTTGGTTTACAACCAAATGCAAGTCCCATTAATTGTGTGATAAACGGAACCGGCAACGGTTTTTCTATGGCATATTTTTTTCTGATAATATCCTGTTTTGTATCTAAATTTGTCTGACACATGGGGCAAGAAACTGTCACACAATCTGCTTTTCTCAAACTTGCCTCTTTCAAGATTTTTCCCACCAATTTTTCGGATATTGAATTTACGGTAATAAATAAACTGGCTCCGCAACACTCCGTTTTGTGAGACCAATCTAACACATTAGCCCCGAGCGCTTTCATCAATTTATCCATTGACACAGGATATTCCCTGACATCGAAAGTTTTTTCTATCGGAATACGGGTATTTAAACATCCGTAATAACATGCAATATTCAAATTATCAAGCGGTTTTTTTACATTTCTTTTAATCAATTCAAGGCCAGTCACATTAACAAAGAAATCAAGAATATTCCTGACTTTAACTATCCCCTTGTAGTCAAAGTCATTCTCTTTATTGATTTTTTCACGCAATGCTTCATCTTCACTAAGCTCAAATTCTGCATTCAATAATCTATGATAACAAGAAGCACAAGGAACCACAAGCTCTTTTATCCCTTGTCGTTCGGCTAAAGCCAGATTTCTGGCATTTAACAATAAATTGAGTTCCTGGTCTATTGATTTCACTGAAGTGGCTCCACAACAATTCCAGTCTTCCATGATTTTAAATGGAATACCAAGCACATTAAAAACCGTTTCCAGGCTCTGCAAGTAATGAACAGAACTTGTTTCCAAACTACAACCGGGATATAAAGCAATTTCCTCCTTATTCATAACAATTATTATTTACAGCTTTTTACAATGCCTTATTTTACTCAGGCATTTGTTCTATTCGTTGTTTTCATCCACCTGCGAAAGCCCCTAACCGCTTTGGGAGGAATAAAGTAGAGTTTATTTTTGAAAAACATTTTGGGAGCCAGCATGGCATTTTTAAAAGGTTTAAACAGGCGTAGATTATATTCACCCATAATTCTTAGCTCATGGACTTTACCCCTTCGCAAAATATCATTGGTAAATACTTTATGGAACACATAAATATCCCTTCTTTTTGTTTTCACCCCTTCTTCTACAGCCAACTGTTTAAGGTTATTCATAACACCTGTAATATCAATATCATTGGGGCACTTTACGGCACATGCATAACAATTAGCACAAATCCAGATTGTTTCTGTATCCAAAACTTTTTCTTCCAACCCCAGCGAAGCGAGATGGATTACCTGATGAGGCAACACATCCATTGCTTCAATTACAGGGCATCCGCCAGAACATTTTGCACACTGATAACAAAGGGATGTTTCCTGATATAATATATGCTTTTTTTCTAAATCCTTTACTTTCATTTCCATAAATCAAGCTTTCCTGCTTTTATTTAAATCACAAAGTTAAGGGAAATATCGGCTTCTTTCAAAACCATTCTGACAACCCAACCCCACTAATAAATTCAGAACGCCTGGTCCTGATGCTGTATTTAATAATGCCTGAAGGCTAAGTTAAAACAAGCCAGGGTATACTTCAGGGGAATTATAAAAGAACACGAATACTTACGTGGCTTTTTAAGGGGACTTCTATGGGTTCATTTATTTATTATAAAAATCAGATGGTCATGATTTCCTCTTCTTTGGCAGCAGCCATGTCCTCAACTTTTTTGATGTATTCATCATGCAGTTTTTGGACTTTTTGCTCATAATCTTTGCGCGCATCTTCTGACAGGCCTTCCTTCTCGAGCTTTTTTAATTCATCATTGGTTTCCCTCCGGTGATTCCTGATGCTGATCTTGGCATTTTCGGTTTCTGCTTTTACCTTTTTCACCAGCTCTTTTCTGGTTTCTTCTGTCAGCGGGGGTACATTGATCCTTATCACTTCGCCGTTGTTGGCAGGAGTAAAACCAAGGTTAGCAGCCATAATGGCCTTCTCTATTTCCGGTATCAGGCTTTTATCCCAGGGCTGTATCATGATTGTTTTAGCATCAGGGGTGCTGAGATTAGAAGCTTGATAGAGCGGGGTTTTTGTACCGTAATATTCAATTTTAATGTCTTTTAGAACCCTGGTATCGGCTTTTCCTGCACGCATATGCGTGAATTCTTTTTCGAGATAATCCAAGGACTTTTCCATGCCTTCTTTAGCCGTGTCAAGTGCAAATTTAGCTTCTTCATCCATAGCGTTTAATTTTTATTTTGAGGCTTTAAATATACTTAATTATGAATCAATGTACCAAATTTCGGATTGGAAATTATGTTAACAAGTTCACTTTTCTTATTCATATCAAAGACAATCACCGGCAAATTGTTTTCCTGACACATTGTAAAAGCTGTCAAATCCATGATATTGAGTTTTTTATCCCAGGCTTCAGCAAAACTAAGGGATGTATATCTGACTGCATCCGGATTTTTTTCGGGATCATCGGAATAGACACCATCAACCCTGGTACCTTTAAGAAATACATCAGCCTTTATTTCGAGGCCTCTTAATGCAGAGGCTGTGTCGGTACTAAAATACGGATTGCCTGTACCTCCTGCAAGTATGGCAATATGGCCTTTTTCAAGTTCGCTGATGACGGTTTTTGCATGGAATAATTTCCCGATGGCAGGCATTTCCACAGCGGTAAATAATGTTGACTTAATTCCGGCATTTTCCAGGGCAGATCTGAATGCCAGACTGTTAATAATGGTTGCAAGCATACCCATTTGATCCCCGGTAACCCTGTCAAATCCACTACTGACACCCGAAAGGCCTCTGAATATATTCCCACCGCCTATGACAATCCCGGTTTGTATGCCTTGCTTGTGTATTTGTACTATATCATTAACATATTGATCAATACGTTCAGGGGAAATGCCTTTTTCCTGGTTACCCATGAGAGATTCACCAGATAATTTCAACAATACACGTTTTATTTTCATGGTGTTTTATTTTGGGATAAAGATAAAAAAAAGAGGGATAGATAAAAAGCACCCTCAAAAGCAAATAATAAATATCAACCATAAAAACTTGCCCCTGTCTGTCTCTGGCATTTCCTAATTGTCCAGCAAGCAGGGCAGGCGGGTTTGTCTTTTGTGATTTGTTTCTTTTATGCTTTAAACTTAAACAACATGTTGGTAAAAGTTACTTTCTAAGCACCTAAAACGGGCGGAAACCAATGATTTGACGAACTTCCTTCAGTGTTTTATGAGCACTTTCCCGGGCTTTTTCCGTGCCTTTTTTTACCACATTTTTGAGGTAATCATCATCTTGTTCAATGGCTTCAATACGTTCCCTCACAGGAGAAATTACTTTATTGACATCCTCTGCCAGTTGATTTTTCAGGTCACCGTAGCGAATGGTACAGTTGGCATAATCGTCTTTAAATGATTGCAGCACCTCAGGGTCTGATACAATTTCCATAATGGTAAACAAATTCTGAATTGGCTCAGAAACAGGTGAATCAGGTTCCGCAGGGCCGGCATCTGTTTTTGCTTTCATCACTTTTTTGTGAATTTCTTTTTCTGAATCTGACAGAAACAACCCATTGCCTTCTGTTTTCCCCATTTTTCCTGTCCCATCCAGGCCGGGGATCTTTATGAGTTTATCTCCAAAATTAAAGCCTTTGGGGATTTGAAAAAAATCCGTTCCATACATACGATTGAATCGTTTTGCAAATTTTCTGGCCATTTCGAGGTTTTGCTCCTGGTCTTTGCCTACCGGCACATATGAAGCCTGGTGTATCAAAATATCGGCAGCCATCAGCACAGGATAGGTTAGCAAACCTGCATTGACATTATCCGGCTGATTTCTGGCTTTTTCCTTAAATGAAGTTGTACGTTCAAGCTCACCAAGGTATGCATTCATGTTGAGCAATAAATATAGCTCGGAAATTTCAGGGACTTCGCTTTGGATATAAATGGTTGCTTTATCCGGATCTATGCCGGCAGCCAGGTATTCTACCAAAACCTGCCTGACATGCTGATGCAGGTTTGAGGGTGTGGGATGTGTTGTAAGCGAATGATAATCAGCAATGAAAAAAAAGCATTTATACTGATGCTGCAGTTTTACAAAATTGGTTACAGCGCCCAGGTAATTACCCAGATGCAGCTTGCCTGTTGATCTTATACCACTCAATACCCTTGTCATTGTTGTTAATTATTTAAAAATCTTTTAAAATTTGAAACTTATTTTTTGTTATTTGAGATTTGTCATTTGGAATTTCCCCCTCAGGGTGTCAGAATTTCTTTTGTTTTCTCAGGGTTATCCAGTATTTCCATGGCCTTTTCTATTTCCGGATCCGATTTCAGGTTATATTTGATTTTCCCTTTTCTGTAATAATACCTGCCGATAATCTCTTCGGCCAGCAGGTTTTTGATTTCATCCTTAAACAATTCAAGGTCTTTTTCCCTGTCATGGGCAATTTTTTCGGCAAGGGCAGAAAATTCATCCCCGGCCACCTCATAATATTTCTCCTGTTTGGCAATATCTACCAATTCTTGAAGATGTTCTTCGCTACGTGTTTCGTAATCAAAAGATTTATCGTTTAAAAAATCAACAAAATCCTGATAAGTTTTATCATCAACGGAGAAATTTTCAGGATCACCAATTGATTCATGGTCATATTGATATTGATTGGCATACTCAAAAATCATATGGGCTTGAAGCAGGTGAGAACTAATTTTACTTAATATATTTTCTTCAGTTTCTATATCGGGCATAATGCCGCCGCCATCATATACTGTCCTGCCATTTTCGGTTTTAAACTCAGATTTTATGCTATCCGGAATGCGGCCAACACTTCCGTCTTCATTCCGGTGCGTATAATCAAGGGCTTGTATGCAACGTCCGCTGGGGATATAATATTTTGCTGTTGTGACCTTTAGTTTTGTATTGTAACTTAATTCCCTGGTGGTTTGTACCAGTCCTTTTCCGAAAGTGCGTTTTCCTATTACCACCCCTCTGTCGATATCCTGCATACAGCCGGCTACAATTTCTGAAGCAGAAGCTGAACGGTTATTGACAAGTATCACAATGGGAATTTCAACATCATAAGGCTTCATATTGGCTTTGTAATCTTTATTCCAACGCTCTACCTTTCCTTTGGTACTGACTACCATGGTGCCTTGCGGGACAAATAAGTTACATAATTTTACGGCTTCGACGAGCAATCCTCCCGGGTTATTACGCAGGTCAATAACAAGGGCTGATGCCTGATCTTCTTCTTTTAATGCTTTGGCAGCCTCTTCCACTTTTTTCCCGGCTTCCCTGGTAAAATTGCTAAGCCTGATATACCCTACTTCATCATTGAGCATACCATGATATGGCAAAGGATCTACCTGTACTTTTTCCCGTTCGAAGGAAATTTTTTCAATTTCTTCCGAAATAGCCCGTTTTACTTTAAGTTTTACTTCGGTATTGGGTTGGCCTTTTAGTAATTCACTCACTTCTGAGGTGCTTTTGTCTTTCAGGTTGACACCATCAACTTCCATCAAAACATCACCTGCTTTCAGGCCTGCTTTATCTGCAGGAAAATCTTTATATGGCTGAGAGATAACAACATATTCCCCTTTTTTCCGTATCAGCGCTCCTATTCCACCGTATTGCCCGGTAGTCATAAAGGTAAGGTCTTCGATTTGAGATTCGGGGATATAGACAGTGTAAGGATCAAGTGACTTTAACATTTCTTCAATCCCTTTTTTAATTGTTTCCCCGTAATCAATATCATCTACATAATACAAACTCAGTTCTTTGACCAATGATGCAAAGATGTCAAGGTTTTTAACAAGCTCGAAATCTGTGCTTGTATTCCCTGTGAATGATATGGCTGAAATACCAATGATAAGCGCAGTAAAAAAGCTAAATATTTTTATCCGGTATTTTTTGATAAATCCTTTCATAATTTATTGAGATTTAAGTGATGTATTTGTTAGATGTTGTAAAGTTAAAATAATTTTTGATTCTATTTCTGTATAATCCGGTATCTCATCAGATAAAAATATTATTGCAACCTGCAAGTGTATGTTTTTCTTTTGTAAAGCCTGATATAATCCGGATTTATGTTTACGCCAGGCCTCCCTGATGAGTCGTTTAATCTTGTTCCTTTTTACAGCTTTGGGATGTTTTCTTTTTGGTACAGAAATTAGTAATTCACACGGGCTGGAATTACTAGAATTATCTGAAAATTTATATTGAACTCTAAGTTTTGGAGTCCGGAATGTTTTGCTGTCTTTAAACAAGCGTTCTATGTCCTTTTTTTTATTTAACCTGTCCGAGTGAGAAAAACGATGGTTTTTAATAAGATTTACGCTATAAGTGTTAGACATACAGCCAATTATTTTTTCCGGGTCCTTTTGTTATATTCGGCAATGTATTTGTCTAAAGCCATGCTCATGGAAGGGGACTGGGGCTCAGGTGCCTTGATGTCCAGCCTTAAACCGGCATCTTTAACAGATTTATGTGTTGTAGGGCCAAAAGCAGCAATTTTGGTGCTGTTTTGTTCAAAATCCGGAAAATTATTCAATAAGGATTGGATACCAGAAGGACTGAAAAATACCAGCACATCATAATCAACATCTGATAAATCTGACAAATCAGCGGTTACGGTTTTATACATGGTGGCTTTAGTAAAGTCTATGCCAAGTTTTTTTAATTTTTCCGGGATGTTTTTTTTCGATGCAGTACTGGCAGGAAGCAAAAACTTTTCATGCTTATGTTTTTTTATTAGCCTTAACAGATCATCAAATTTTCCATTGCCGTAAAATATTTTACGTTTTCTGTACACAATATACTTTTGAAGGTAGAAAGCTATGGATTCAGATACACAGAAGTACTTCCAGTCATCTTCAACTGAAATTTTCATTTCCTCACAAAGACGGAAGAAATTAATAACAGCCGTGCGGCTGGTAAAAATCATGGCATTATAATCAGCAATGTTACATTTTGATGCCCGGAATTCTTTGGCACTCAAGCCTTCAACTTTTATAAAAGGCTTAAAATCTATCTGTAATTTGTGTTTTTCGGCCAAATCAAAATATGGAGATTTTTCTGACATTGGCTTGGGCTGTGATACCAGAATTCGTTTAATCTTTGAACTCATAAAAGGTTTTCTTGTGTGTTTAAATAACTCCCGAAATGTATTTTAATAATACAATCACAGGTAACAATTCGAGGGTGCAAAGATATAAAAATATGACTAAAAAAGAAAGCCGGTTGTTAATTGATAATTTAATGCCCCTTAAAATCTTGATAATAAAGAAAATAGCATATAAACTGGCTATGATGTAAACCATATAAGGCCTGATGTTTCCCGGCAGGTATAATAATGTTATAATAACCGGCAGCAGTATCAGGCCATACCATTTATTCAGGCTCATCCAGATTTTTATATATTGTTTTTGGATATTGACACAATCAGTGATATATCCAACCAAAGCGTAGATTATTGTCCTTATTAAATAATATATGGTTATAATGCCAAAAATAATTGCCAGCAAAACCATATTGTATTCTGCTGGCAAACTGATATTAAATATCCTGATAGATAAAAAACATAATATGCTCGTATTGACAAGGAAAACAAGGTTCATGAAAAACGAAATTCTTTGCTGGATAACATTATTGTCCAGCAATATTTTCGCTGTTTCACTGAAATTAAAGGCTGCCCGAAGTAGCTGAGAAAACATTTTTGGCTTATCGTAATAGGCCCGTAAGACAATTATCGTACAAACAACGACAATAATTAGCAGATAATCATTATATTGTGCGCTGTTTACGGGG
>JBNJGX010000007.1:0-29134 GCA_051748025.1 Bacteroidota bacterium | reverse complement strand
TGGAGCCGGCAATTGGTCAGGGTTCAGGTTTACACTGAAAGCTTCTGATAAAGAAAAACCACCCCATGTTTCAAAAAAAATGTATCCGGCCGGAAAGGCAGTTAAATTTCCTTTTGAAGGCGGGTTTTTAAGTCTTCCCGAAAATGCCCTTTACAGGGATGCGCTGATAGAAGTGCATTGCAGGCGGAATGCTGAAAAACAGATAAAAGGCTGGAATTTTACAGATCATGATTATGTTTTTTTGGAACCGGTCAGACTTTCTCTGGATGCCAGCACTGTCAAACCCCAAAATAAAAATAATACGGTGGTGATGCGTAAACGAAATGGCAATGAAGAATGTATCACAGGGGAATGGAATGGACCATATTTTAGTATTAACACCAAAAAGCCGGGATATTTTTATCTTGCCACTGACAGCATCCCGCCAAGGTTATATGGCAGCAGGATGCGGGATAGTATCAGTTTTTCCGGATATAATGAAATTTCTTACCGTGTGTCTGATAAATTGTCCGGTTTAAAGCATTATAATGCCTGGATAGATGGCAAATGGGTGCTGCTTGAGTATGAGAAGAAAGATAAAAAATTGTTTCACCGTTTTGATAAACACACAGAAAAAGGCAAATGGCACAACTGGAAAATCAGGGTGGAAGATGCTGTGGGCAATGTGCGGGAAGAAACCGGGGTGTTATATTATTGAGGAATAAGGTTTTAGGGGTTAGGTGTTAGGTTTAAGATTTCATATTACCTAAAACCTAACCCCTAAACCCAAAACCCTCTCTCATATAACACTTTTATCTTTATTGTTTTAAAACTTTTACGGTGCCATTTCTGTTATCATTGGTGCTGAATCGGAACAAATAAATCCCTGAAGCTCCGGTTAATGGCACAGAAAATGATTTTTTTCCGCTGATTGTTTCTGTATTAATACGTTGTCCGGACGGATTGAAAACATCAACCTTAAGATTTGAAATGTCCTCATTAATTTGGATATATACCATTTCGCCGGCAGGGTTTGGAAATACATCCATATCCATTTCCAGCTCTGAAGCAATCACCGAAATGTCATCAACAATGGTATGTATTGTTGTATCTGTTATAACGGCAGGCAATAAATCAAAATAAATGTCAGCAGAATTATAAATTTCCGTGCCTTCTGTATTTCCGGCGGTTTGATTAATTTTGTATTTGACAAAACCATGGCTTTCAGCTTCGTTTTCTGCACTGTCGGGCAGGTTGATATTTGTAAACCTCCACACAGCTTTATTGCCGTCTTCGATATCAAACATGGATAAGGGATGGCTTTCACCACTCAATTGAATTGAAGTTATATCAAGGGCAGGGTCAATACTGTCCTCAATGCGTACATGAGTGGCAGGTGCTGTGCCAACATTTTGAAAGTGTATCAGGAAAGTGAGGCTGTCAGAATCTTCAATGTTTTCTTCCTTCACATATCCATTTTGTTGTATATCCAGCGATGCTGCCTGTTTGTCGTTGGGATCAGAAGCTGCAAGATACTGATGGCAATCGGTAACTGAATTATCTGTTGCATTGCAATCACCTGTTATTGGAGATATTTCCGCATTAACACAACAAAGGGAATCAACATATAAAGGATCGCAAAAATCAGCATAAACAGAGATATATCCCTCTTCATACGGAGCAATTTCGCCAACTTCCCATGTAAAGGTTTGGTTTGTCTGATTATCCCATGCAGTAGATGCACTGGATATTACAGGTTCAGGCGGAAATGTAACCTCTATGGTGGCATTTTGCTGTGATTCAGTGCCTGAATTTCCATAAGACACATAAACCATCATTGAAGTGTCTAAACATATTTTGGGATACATGGAAACATCAATCCATAAATCAGAACAATTATCCGTGATGGTATCTGCAAAATTAACATCAGTTAATACATTGTAATACGTTGTAAAATCCTCTGTGTGTGATGCAGGTGCCGAGGGACAAAATGCATTCCAGTAATCTGCCGGCAGGGCTGAGATTTCATAAGTCCCCGTGTCAACATCAATTGAATAGTAGCCATTGGAATTTGTATAAGCGTATAAAGGTCCCGGTTCAACCATTATTATTCTTTCAGGTAATCCCGGCTCATTGTTATCCTTGATACAATTGAGGTTCTCATCATGATATACATAACCCGAAATGGTATTGTGAGGATCAGGTGGTAAGGTATCACAATAGCCGTTGGCATGAATATTTAAGTTCATACAATAAGTATTGCTTCCATAATTATTTCCTGCTGTCAGGCACACATTGTAATGATATGGATAAACTGCATACTGATGTAATGGTTCAACATCAGTGGATGTATTTCCATCGCCAAAATCCCATAACAACCAGTCATAGTTATTTGTGATAAGGTTATTACACATTGCAAGTCCGGGAGAGGAAGGATCGCAATATAAACCGAACACCGGAAAAGGAGCCGTTTCACAATATCCGTATTCATCTATGGTTATTTGTTCCTGGTAAACATCGGAATTCAACTGATTTGAAACCTGTAGGCTTACATCATACGTGCCCGGCCAGACGGAAAAACTATGGTTTACATTTTGATCTGTACTCACAGGTGTCCCATCGCCAAAATTCCATTCATAATCTTCAACATACCCTGTTGACATGTTGGTAAAGTCAATTTCTCCATCACCAACACATGTGTAATTGTAATCTGCTGTCAATTCCATATTAAAACAACCGTATGCATTATCATAATGCCCAACCATCCTGTATGCAGTGTCATTACCGCTTGCATTGTTTGCCACGAGGGTGACTAAATAATTATCCACATTGGGATACGAAGTTGAAAATTCATGACTGGGGTCAGAATCAGTACTTACAGGTGAACCGTCACCGAAATCCCACTCGTAAGTTGTAGCATTACTCGAATTGTTTATAAACTGTATCTCATAGGAAAGAGAGTCAACAGTAATAACCTCACAACTAAAATCAGCCTGGGGCAATTGCGAATAAACAGGTTTAATACTTAGGATAAAGAAATAAAACACAATGACGAACAGATAGAAACTTAGTTTTTTCATAATGCTGAAAATTTATTAAAGAATGATTCTACAATTAAATTTTAATGTAAGTATAATAAATAATTTTGTAAAAAACAATTTTTTTTGAAGCAGGCATTCGATTAATCTTATATTTCAAATCCGCAGCCCGCCGGCGCCGGATATCCTGCTGCCGGCTGTGCCTTGTTTTTTGCACTGCAGGCAGAGTGACAGGGGGAACTCCTGTTCTGCAGTTTAGGGCTTGTAAGGAAATAACCTATACATTTTGACTTGTTCTTCTGCCATTTTTCTGTGTTGCGAATTTTGCTTATAGTCACAAGCTATTAGCTGCAATTTGCGCCTTGAAAAATGACAAAATAACTGCGTCAATTCTGTAAACTTTATTTCCTTACAAGCCCTTAGCAAAAACAGGCACAGCCGGCAGCAGATAGAAGGCAGAGGCGGTGACAAACATGCTGACAGCAACCACTTTACCCGCTGCCCAAAAAAACAATGTCATAAAAAAGGGGTATATCCCACTGCGCTAAATTTTTTGAACCCGGATTAATTACTAAATTTGTTCTCATATTTTTATGCTATGATAAGAGCCCTGAAACAGTATTATGGTAAGATGCAATTGCGGAAATTGCAGAAAAACCGTCATCACAAAGCTGTTAGTGTAAACTGGGAACAGGTGAAACGGATGGGTATCCTGTATCATTGTGAATCTGAAGGGGATTTCAAAACTGTTAAAGCTTATGTTGAAAGCCTGCCCGAACACATTAATGCGAGTACACTGGGATTCGTTGATGCAAAAGAATTGTCAGATTTTCATATCCAGGCGGAGCCGTTCCGGTTTTATTGCAAGGCTGATTTGAATTGGTATTATAAACCTGTGTCACCAATGGTAAGGGGTTTTATTCATGAGCCTTTTGATTTGCTCATCAATTTATGTGATGGGGATGTGTTGCCGTTGAATTTTGTGTTGTTGCAATCGCATGCTCGGCTTATTGCCGGTGAATATACCAATAAACAATGGCATGATTTGATGATTGAAACGGAAAAAAATGCACCAAAATCATATTTGCTTGAGCAGATTGAACGTTATTTGAAAATGATAAAAACGCAATAGTTAGTGATTATAAGAAAACACCAAATAACAAAAACCAAATGTCAAATAAATTCCAATTTTTTAAATTGTTTGAATATTAGATATTCGTCTTCGCTCACGCTCGGACAAGTTTTTGAATTTTGAGAATTATTTGTTATTTGTGTTTTGAAATTTGTTATTTTTAAAAAGCAGTAGTTTTTTTAGATCCACTAGTTAGAGACTGTTTACGGTATTAACAAAAACTGGTGTTTGTTTATAATGTCCGATTTCTGCGAGGGTATGCGATTAATTGCCCAAGCAAGTTTCCGGTAAAATGCGGTACAGGCGTTGAATCAGAACATTATGAACCAGATACTGACTTTAAAAAAACAATGGTTATGAAACAAAGCAAAAATTACCAGGGAACCGGTGTCGCGCTGGTAACCCCTTTTAAGCAAGACAGATCCGTGGATTTTCCGGCATTGAAAAAACTGGTTGAACATGTCATAAAAGGTGGTGTGGATTTTCTGGTGGTGATGGGTACCACGGCTGAAGCTGTTACCCTGAGTGAACCAGAAAAAACAGCGGTACTGAATGAGATAGTTAAAATCAATGACGGCAAATTGCCGGTTGTGCTTGGTATGGGTGGCAACAACACAGCAAGCCTGACCGCCAAAATCAAACAGTCGGATTTGAGTGATGTGGATGCGCTGCTTTCTGTGGTGCCTTATTATAACAAACCGTCGCAGGAAGGGCTTTATCAGCATTTTAAACAAGTGGCTGAATCCACTGATAAGGACATTATTTTGTATAATGTTCCCGGCCGTACAGGAAAAGATATGGCTGGTGAAACCACACTGAGGCTGGCCCGTGATTTTGATAACATTGTGGCGGTAAAAGAAGCCAGTGGTGATTTTGACAAAGCCATGGATATCATCAAAAACAAACCGGTTGATTTTAACGTGCTCAGCGGTGAAGATCCCGTGAGCCTGCCGTTGATAAGCCTGGGCATGTCAGGGGTGATCTCTGTTGTGGCCAATGCATACCCCTATGAATGGTCTGAAATGGTAAAAGCCAGCCGTCATGGGAACATGAATGAAGCCAGGTTGCTCCATTATGTATTGATTGACATGATACGCCTGATGTTTGCCGAAGGAAACCCTGTGGGGGTAAAATCCTGCCTGGCACAGCTCGGTATTACTGAAAATCACGTGAGGTTACCGTTGGTGAAGGCATCGGATAAGCTTAACAAGGCGATATCTGATGAAGTTGCCAGGATACGGAAGGTGAGCTGATTGGTGTTTGTTCATAATGTCAAAAATATTGATGAATGAAGTACCAAATACAATGAAATTCCAATATTCAATGGTCGAAAATCCAAATATGGTTCGCGACAGTTTGTTTTTGTCATTGGATTTACCGTCATGCGTCGGTACAGGTTTGGTAATTGCTAATTATTTGAGATTTGGAACTTGTTGTTTGGTACTTTTTAAATTTAAGCTGTACTTTATAGACAGCCTCTTATTATTTTTTGTGGTGAACTTTTTGCTTTATCTCATCAATGTCCTTTTGCATGTTGGCAATGGCTTTGTGTATTTCTATATCAGGCGGGAGGGCCTCCGGTAATGATGGGCTGATATAATTCACAAACTTCCAGATTTCTTTGATTTCATCTGCTTTGATGTGATACGGTTCATATTCGGGATTGAGGGAATGCAACACCACCATTTTTTTGGATTTCAGGTGGTTTTCAATGATTTTAAACACAATGCCATCGTTGAGCGTAAGCAAAACAACCGCTTCCCCGTCTTTCAGTGCAAGCCAGTTTTCCACATACTCGCCGGTAACCCATGCTCCATCAGGGATGGGCGACATAGAATCGCCGCTGATCTGAAAGGTTCTGTATGTACGTTCTCTGGATAAAAACGGCAGGCGGAAACTTGGCAGCTCACGAATGAAATCCGGATCAGCATACCCCCGTGTGTAGCCGGCTTTGGCTTTGTTGTTCACCAATTCGATATTTTCTTTGTTTTCTTCGGTTACAGTGTAACTCAAAACCCTCAAACCACTGCCTTTCATGTATTCGTCTGATCCAGCTTCACATTTTTGTATGTCACGTTCAGACAATGTTGAGAGGTTTTCTTTCAGCAAAACATCAACGGGGATATTGAAATAATCAGAGAAAAGGAGCAGTGTATTAAGGCCTGGTTCTGCTACATTATTTTCATAACCGCTGAGGGTTGATCTTTTCAAATTCAGTTCTGCTGCCAGTTGGTCTTGCGTCCGGTTGTTACGTTTTCTCAAAAAACGGATGTTTTTGCTAAAATACATAATAAATACTCCTTTGATTAAATTTCTGACAAAGATATGATTAACAATTCGGAAAACAATGAATTAAGGGGATAATTTTGTTTTGGCATTGATTATAAAATTAACGTGTACTACGGAATAAGCCCCCTTTTATGCAGCTTATTTACATTTTGTGTTAGACCATAAAGTCAACCATTATAAACCAGATACTAACTCTATTGACAAGCACTATTGATGTACAGATAAAAATGTGTCACTTCAAAGAATGCTAAAATTGGCCGAACTATTTACGTTACTTAAACTTAAAAATATTATTTTTGTGTGAGTATTTCGGTATATGAGAACAACAATGCGCATATTTATATTTGTGATCATTTTGATGACAAGTTTTCAGGTCAATGCACAGCGTGTAGGTCTTGTTATGAGTGGCGGTGGCGCCAAAGGCATGGCCCATATCGGTGTCATCAAAGCCCTTGAAGAGAACAATATCCCCATTGATTATATTACAGGCACAAGCATAGGAGCGGTTATTGGTAGTTTGTATGCTATGGGATATTCTACAGATGAGATGATACAACTATTTAAAAGTCAGGATTTTTACAATTGGTACACAGGCCATATAGATGACCGGTATACTTACTATTATAAACAATATGACGACAAGGCCGACATGTTCAAGCTTGGCATAAGGCAGAAAGATTCTACCTTGTCAATAGTTTTACCTACGAATCTGATTGCATCACCACCAATGGATCTGGCTTTTCTGAAAATATTTGCTCAATACAGTGCGGTTGCTGATTATAATTTTGATAATTTGTTTGTTCCATTTCGCTGTATGGCCACCGATGTTTATAATAATAAAGCTGTGATCCTAAAAAAAGGTGATTTGGGATTAGCAGTAAGGACCTCCATGACTTTTCCGTTTTACTTTAAACCCGTCAAAATAGACGGTAATTTACTTTTCGACGGAGGCATTATCAACAATTTTCCTGAAGATGTGATGAAGGAAGAATTTGACCCGGATATGATTGTCGGCAGTAAAGTTGCATCACGCACAAAAAAACCCCATGAAGACGATTTATTGCAGCAAATTGAAAATATGATCCTTACAGCCAATACTGATTATTTAATCAAACCGGAAGACGGGATTTTAATTTCAAATAAATTTGAAGATGTCGGGCTTTTGGATTTTCAGCGTATTGATGAATTGGTGGATAAAGGGTACAACAGTACCATGTCATTGATGGATTCAATAAAAGAAAGGATTCCCTTGCGAATTTCTCATGATTCCCTGACAAGGGCAAGAAAAAGATTCAAAGATTCTTTGCCCGAACTTATCATTGATAATATTTTCATTGAAGGTGTAAATGTACAGCAAAAGCGGTATGTAAGAAAATCTTTGAAACAAAACAAACGCTTATTGTCACTTGATCAATTTGAAAAGGCATATTACAGGTTAATTGCAGACAATCAAATAGAATCTGCCATGCCAATAGCGAAATACAATAAACAAACCGGTTATTTTGATCTCCATCTAAAAGTAAAACAGGAAAAACCATATCACCTTCGTTTTGGTGCCAATGTGGCATCCAATTCTATTAATCAGGCATTTTTTGGTGTTGATTATAAATTGCTTGGCAACCAGGCGTGGTTTCTGCATGCGAATATGCATTTCGGACGCTTATACACATCATTCCAGGGCCTCACAAGGGTTGATTTTCCAGGCAAATTGCCATTTTACCTGCAAGCCCGCATGACAAGCAATCGCTGGGACTTTTTCAAGAGCAATCCATCCCGGTTTTTCGTTGACGTTAAACCAGCCTATCTGATACAAAATGACAACAATTTCCGCATAGATATTGGATTTCCTGTCGGGACAACAGCAAAAATTGAGCTTGGCGGCGCGTATGCCTACATGAAAGATGAATATTATCAGACCAATAATTTTCTTCAGACAGATACTTCCGATGTTACCCGGTTTAATCTGGTAACCTCCCACCTTAAATTTATCCACAACACCCTGAATCACAAACTTTATCCCAACCATGGCAAATATGATATGATAGACCTCAGATATATCCGTGGCAAAGAAAAGAATGCCCCCGGAACCACATCTGCTGAAGAAGAAGATTACGACAATCTGCATGCATATGGAATGTTACGGATGCGGCATGAACGTCACTTTAAACTTGGTGAACATTATACACTGGGAACAGATTTTAAACTGGTGGCATCAAATAAAACATTTTACAGAAATTACATTTCAACCCTGTTATCATCTCCGGCCTTCACCCCTACGCCACATTCAAAAACTTTATTCCTGAAAAATTTCAGGGCCCATAATTTTGCCACACTCGGTTTAAAAAACATTTTCACCTTTACAGATAACTTTAATTTAAGGGTTGAAGCGTATGCATTTGCTCCATTACGTGATATTGTACTTGAAGAAAATGAACCCCAGATATTTACACCTGCATATACAGATTTTTTTCCGGATATCCGTTATACAGGCAATGCCAACTTACTGTATCACACCCCTATTGGTCCGGTTTCTTTCAGTGTAAATTATTACCAGGAAGAAAGAACAAGGTGGTTTTTTATGTTCCATTTTGGATATATACTGTTTAATAAACGTGGAATTGATTAATAATAAAAATGAAATCACGAATCAGATTAACCAATGAAACCATACTATTATTAATTTTAATGGTTGCTACTGCATTGCGTTTCTATAACTTTGGTGAGATACCATTTACCCACGATGAATTCAGCGCCTTGTTTCGTACCAATTTTGACGGGTTTTCCGAAATGATTCAAAAAGGGGTAAAACCTGATGGACATCCGGCAGGCATACAGGTGTTTTTATACTTTTGGGTAAAACTTTTTGGCAAAACAGAATGGGTAGTAAAACTTCCGTTTGCTATTTGTGGCATACTCTCTGTTTATCTTGTGTATGCTATAGCAAAACAATGGTTTAATGAAACGGTGGGTCTGATTTCTTCTGCATTTATAGCAAGCATCCAATATACAGTTATGTACAGCCAAATTGCCCGGCCTTATATAAGTGGTCTCTTCTTTTCGTTGTTAATGGTATATTATTTAACAAAACTCATAAAAACACCTGAAAAACACTTTTATAAAAATGGTATTTTTTTCATTCTGTCAGCTTCACTTTGCACTTATAATCACTATTTTAGTTTATTATTCGCAGCTATTGCGGGAATTAGCGGCTTGTTTTTTATTAAGAAGAAGTATGTATCAAGGTATATAATATCGGGTATCATTATTTTTATTCTGTATTTACCACATTTAAATATTTTCTTTCACCACTTAGAAATGGGTGGCGTAGAAGGGTGGTTGGGAAAACCCAATAATGACTTTATAATCAACTACATCCATTATATTTTTAATTTCTCGCACGCATCATTAGGTCTAGCGCTTTTTCTGATATTATTTGGCATGTATAAAATAAAAGTAAATCATCATTATTATAAATATTCTGTTTTATCTCTTTTATGGTTTTTACTTCCCCTTCTGATTGGGTTTTACTATTCCGTTTATGTGAACGCTGTATTGCAATATTCTGTCTTAATTTTCAGTTTGCCATTTTTATTTTTCGTATTATTTGGTCATATAAAACAACATAAAGTAAAAACAAACTTGATGCTTGTTTGCATTATATTGCTTGTGAATGCTTCATCCTTAATATTTGAAAGGAAACATTATGATTTGTTTTATAATTCCAGGTATGAATGTATATTGAAAGATTATCACAAGATTAACAAGGCAAACGATAATGTGCTGTCTATAATAGATTCTCATAAAAAAATAACAGCCTATTATCTGTCAAAATTTAAAATAGAACCTGATTTTATTTGGTTTGATTCATTTAAATCTGACAATGAATTTAAATTGGTTATTCAGCAACAAAGTAAATCACACGAAAAATTATTTTTTGGATGTCTGTCTTCAACCAACATTTTGTTGATACCAATAATTCAGGAGTATTATCCTGTTATTGAAAAACAAAACAATTATTTCGGGGGCAATTCTTATCTATTTTCAAAAAAAGGGAAAAACAAAAACGCTATCATATCCTCGTTAAAATTTGAAACAACTGATAAAACATCATGGAATGCCGATACAAGCAAATACACTGACTCAATTTCTTATGAAGGAAATAACAGTTATTTTATGGATTGTGAGACATTATGGGGTCCGAAATATTCAGAAAAACTAAATAAAATAATTAACAATAAAAACAATTATATTGATATTTCTGTGAAAGCAAAATCCACCAATGGTTTTGATGATATCATTTTGGTTGCTTCATTGACATCTAATGATTCCATCATACACTGGCGTGGGAGCAATTTTAATAAATTTGCAGATTATAAATATTATAATGGAAATTGGGTTACAATCCATAATTCAATTAAATTATCTGATGCCACCTTAAATTATGATGACTTAATGTTTAGTACCTATATCTGGAACAAGGGGGGTAAATCCTTTTACATGGATAATTTTAGGATCAAGATAAGAAAAGGGAACCCTGTCATATACGGTTTATTGGAGAAATTTTAATAATCCCGGGGTTTTTGAAATTATAGTAAATATCACCGGTATTTATTTGATATTAAGATAAATCAACAGGGATAAATCTTTACTCAACATGTTCTACTATCAACCTTTCTACAACAAGTGTACTGTTTGCATCCACCCTAAAGCCAACATGGTCTCCATAAAGCCCATGTATATTAGTAAGATATATAAATTCCTCGTTTAAGAAAACATACACCATACCCTGATAATGAGACACTGTAAGTTTATTGTAACTTGAAAAATCAGCCAGGGTTTCAGTTTTATGAAAAGAAAAATAATCATAATTTTCTTTCATATTTGACATTGTCACATCCTGCTGCAAGTTGTAACCTGAAAAATAATAATTATTTGTACCTTCTGCTCCCCAAACAAGGCCATTAAACCCACTTGAATTTCCTTCTTCTATTTTGATGATACATTCAATTTTAAAATCATCTTGTACATCGACATCAAGATTATAAAGGGATAATTTGGGTTCAGCACTCTCATTTTCCAGAATGAGTTCCCCATTTTCCAATTCTGTATCAAGGCTGACATTAACCTGGTTCCATGGTTCATCATCATCCATAAAAAAAGCTTCAACAACTGTCTCGAATTGAATATTATCTATCGAATCATAACTCGTTTCGTGATCAGCCCACCATGGTGTTTCTGTTTTCGGATAAAATAATTCATCAATATAATATTCCTTTCTGAAACCAAAATAATTCAGGGTTTTATACATTGTAGCATCTACATCAAAAGGTTTACCACGCATTAGACTAGTCCATTCCCCATTAGGGAAAATATCATTTGTATTCTGACGGTTAAGAAATCCCAGGGCCATATACCTCATCATAATAGCTTCACGACGGTCATCATTTGATTTTTCCCAAATATCTTCATCAATCTCTATCCTGATGGGGTCTTCATAATTACATCTAGCAACCGTATCCCCTCCCAAATTACTGAATTCCACAATAAGTCCCATTTCTTCAAAATCAAATTCATAACCCCGTTGTTTTGCGTATGAATCAAAAGCTTCAACATAAGGCTCAGTTACTGCAGGAGTGTCATACCAGTCTGATTTACATGAACTTAGGAGAGCAACTAAAACGAATAAAAGATATATTATAGGTCTTTTTATCATATTTTTGGTTTTCATTTTATAAAACAAATATAGATAAAATTCGCATGCAAGTAACATCCATTTTTGAAATTAAAGGTCATTGCTAAAACCTTTTATATTTTAATAAAACGCATACCCAATGGAAAAACTTGAATAATCCGCCACATGCTTATGCGCTTTTACTTCTACCCCTATAAGGATGTTTGATTTAAGTTGATACCGTAGTCCCCATTTATGATACCATATCGCATCATAATCCATTTGGTTGAAAACATAAAATCCAAGTTTCTGGCTGAAGCGGAATTTGCCCATCACAAACTCATGGCCGGCAAGTATGCTTAGGATGTTAGGATTAGCAGAAAGATTATAATATTCAATGGTACGGACATTTATCCCATTTAAATTCCATTCAAATCCACCGAGAATATTATCCAGATTATTAAGCCGGTGCCCGGCCAGTACTTCAACGTCATAGATCATATTTCTTTCTTTTTTATCAAAAGTTTTTGCTTTGGCAGACAGGTTTATGTTTACCCTGCCAAGCCATTTTTTTGAACTTTTTTGAACGGGGATGCTGTCTTTTCTGTTTTTTATGTCACCAAAATCCGGCGTATAATATAACCCTAACCCGGCAGATGGCCAGTTAACACCTTTGTTGGGGGCATTGACTCCGCCGTTTGAGATATGATTAAATGCAAATACCACATCTGCAAAAGCATAATCACTGATTTGCATATAAGCACCGAGAGCCACTTGCAATGAGGAATTAACATGTATTGAATAAGATCGGTTTTCAGGGTTATGAATTTCGTGATAGGGATTGGTGTTGTATTCCAGACCGGCTGTCCCCCTGATGATGGGGCTTATCCTTGAATCAGGCAACGCATGGTATTGCAGATAATATGCCATATGTACACCATGACCAAGGATATCATTGTCATAATCTTTGTATGCCAGCAAAACACCTGTCGAAGGATAGCAACGGCAGGTATTCCAGACTTTTGACGAAACATGTCTTTTTGAATACTCCAATTCTATAGCCCAAGGCCTGGAACCTGCTGTATTCTGTACAGCATCGGCATGTGCAAATATTGCACCATTGTAGTATTTGATCCCATAGTGATGATAATTATTCACGTATTTTCCGTCATCCTGTGAAAATACTGATACAGATATGAAAAAGAAAATAATAAAAATATACGTTATTTTTTCGTTTATCTGCATACAAACACTGTACATTTTAAACTTTATCTCTTGATGTAAAGATACTGATTTTTCAACATACTCAGGTAAATTTTTGGTTCATATCGCTCTTATCACAAAAAATAATAATACAAATATCCATGTAAATTCTCATAAAATGCTTAAGCACGCTTTTTCCATGTAAAGTAAATATTGTAACACAATCAACGCACAATTTATGCAAGCATTTGATGCAATTATGACAATAAGTAAAACAGGTCAACCGTAACTAAATTCAGGCGTTTTTAAACCAATCTGATTATGCAAACTGTATTCGAAAACTTTATTTTACCTATTGGATTATTGTAGTACACGATTATTTAGACATTTGATTTTTATTTTACATTATGTGTATTAATTTATTATCTTTGTAGTAGTTAATGATTTGATTTTGTACTTCAACTTATTTTCTGCAACAGGTTTTATTAAATTAAATTTCCCCGGTAATCCGGTATTATTATGAGAATTAAAAACATGAAGCCAATACAAATTGGTAAATTAAATATTGATATCCCCATAATCCAGGGAGGTATGGGTGTTGGGATTTCACTTTCAGGACTGGCATCAGCGGTCGCAAATCAAGGCGGTGTTGGTGTCATTGCAAGTGCAGGTCTTGGTTTGTTATATCGTAAAAAGCATCCAGATTTTGTTCAGGACAGCATCCAGGGATTGAAAGAAGAAATTCATAAATTCAGGGAAAAATCCAATGGGATTGTTGGTGTTAACATCATGGTGGCAATGTCAAACTTTGCTGACATGGTACAAACCTCAATTTCCGAGAAAGCCGATATTATATTCAGTGGCGCAGGATTACCGCTTGATCTGCCCGGATTTTTAAAAAGTGACAGTGTCACCAAACTGGTTCCGATAGTTTCTTCCGGCAGGGCGGCAAAGATCATTTGCTCGAAATGGCAACAAAATTACAATTATCTACCGGATGCTGTGGTGGTTGAAGGCCCTAAAGCAGGCGGACATCTTGGATTTAAAACTGCTCAAATTAAAGATGCCAATTATTCCCTGGAACACATTTTACCTGATGTGGTATCAGTGGTGAAGGAATTTGAAGTAAAAACCGGAAAGATTATTCCGGTAATCGCAGCAGGTGGTATATATTCCGGGCAGGATATTTCAAACATGCAAAAACTTGGCGCAACCGGCGTTCAGATGGGCACACGTTTTGTCACTACAGATGAATGCGATGCCTCCGTGTCATTTAAAAACAGTTATCTTGAATCAAAAAAAGAAGATATGGAGATCATTATAAGCCCGGTAGGTATGCCAGGGAGAGCAATCCATAACAGATTCATAGAAAAGCTGAACCAGGGGAAAAAACACCCTGTGAAATGTCCGTTTAAATGCATAAGATCCTGTGATATTACCACGACACCGTACTGTATCATGAACGCATTATACAGTGCATTTAAGGGAAATTTTAACAGTGGTTATGCTTTTGCAGGCGCCAATGCTTACATGGCAGAGAAAATCATCTCAGTTCAGGATACTTTTAATAATATCAAAAAGGAATACCTGAATTCACAATAAGATGGTTTTATTAATACCTACAACATCAGTTTACTATCATTTATAAAAGGCGAACCAAAATGATAATGATTGCTGTCAGGCATTAAAAAAATGCTGATAATTTATTCCATATTGATGATATATTCTTCCCCTTCATAGGTAGCGGTTGCATAATTGTTACAATCACCATCACCAAAATCGAGAGAAATACCGGGAATGGATTTTACATTGATATCAAGCACACCTGCTCTTATCCAACGGCATTTCACCCATACATCAAGGGGATTTTTGTCGCTGATATCCATTTGAAATTCAACGGAGTCAGAACTGTATCCGTGTTGTTCCCCATGAATGTAATAAACATCATCTTCATAATTTAATGCTGTTTCTTCACCTTCCTCCCATACCCGCTTATTGTTCTGGTTGTAGGAGAAAATTTTGGATTTTGGTGTGTTAATTTCCGCATTAGTAACTGAAATGTCATATTCTGTTTTGTCCTGGTTATTTTTACCGAGGTTTGTGATAATTGTTTGTCCTTCGACTTTATAGTTGCTTTGATAAAAATTTTCAAAATCCACTTTGTATTCGGCACCAGGATTTTCAAAAAAATCAGTTGCGGTGATGATGAGTTTTCCACGCCTTTCACGCATGTCGGGGCAAAGATGGTTCACCGGGCCATAATTCAATGTGATGGTCTTTGGCCATGTTTCATTGTCAAAAGGCTCAATGCTTAGTGATGGGTATGGATTTTTGATTAAAGAATCAGAAATTTGTCTGTTGAGTAAACTGTCATCTGAATGACGGGCAATGTTTGTTACCTGGTTTGTTATGTCCTTAAAAATGGTAACTCCCTGTGCACTTTGATTCATTACATTAATGGCTTGTTCTGTGGAAACACCGTTATCATAATGTATATCACAGGATGGAATGGTTAACAGGGTAAAGCATCCGAATAAGACAATGGCTGTTTTAGCCGTGATTGACATTATCAGGGTGCTTTTTTTCAAGGATAATATAGGAAAATGGTGGTTCATTTTCAGGATGTTTTTCTTTGGATTTAATGGTCCATGCATTTGGTTTATAATCCGGGAAAAATATGTCAGCGTCAGGTTTGTCATGTACCAGTGTTAAATATAATTTATCAGCATATGGTAAAAACTGTTTATATATGCTTCCACCACCTATGATGAAATTTTCCTCATCATGGTTGCATAGTTCTGTTGCTTTTTCTACAGAATCTACCATAATGCACTGTTTGCCGGGATATTTGCCGGGCAGTGTACAATCTTCAGGATTGTCTGTGATAACAATGTTTCTTCTGTTGGGTAAAGGGCCCCGTGGTAATGACATGAATGTGTTCCTGCCCATGATAACAGTATGCCCGGTTGTTATTTTCTTAAAACGCTTCAGGTCATCTTTAATGTAATACAGCAGGTCATTGTTTTTTCCTATACCTCTGTTTTCAGCCATGGCGACAATAATGGAAAAACTCATATTAATGTTTTTATGTCTGTTCTAATATTTTACTGACAGTTAATAGTTATTTGGTTCTATTGAATTAGTTGGCAGTAGGCAAAAAGGGAAATGTCTTTTGCCAATTGCCAACTGCTTTATTACCAACTAATTTGTGATCCAAGTGTAAAATTAACACAAACATAGTTAATTTTTTCCAATTCAACCGATATTTAGTCTTTGTAATAAAACACCAAACTTTATCTGGCGTAATGCAGTGGAGACGGATGTCAAACCAGCCTGCACCTTATCCATATATTCTCTTTTTTTTAGGCGTGGACAAAAGTAATTTTTGCCTTCAACTAAAAGTTGTTTAAATACTGATATTAATCCTGTTCATTTATTTTACTTCGTAATTCGTTATTCAAATGCGATGCACAGCGATGTGCTGAGCCTGCCGAAGTAAGCCTGTCGAAGTGTTCTGTTATTCTATTGTTCATTTTATGTCCTAAAAAGTGGATATTGAGGATGTTACCCTTTTTTTCATTTCCCTGCCCGCCGCCTGCCAGCCCTTAGTGTCCCGGTAAAATATGTATGCGGCTCAATAGAGCCAATATAATTAAATGATAAATATCGAATGCTGAATGAAAAATTTAAAGGTTATTGTTTCTTTGTAACCGTACTGTTTTGTTGTCTTAACTTTATCATTGTTCAATTGATATTCGATTTATGAAATTTATTAAACCGCTACCTTTCCTTTGATATGGGGATGAGGGTAATAATTTTTTAATTCAAAATCGTCGAACGAAAACCCAAAGATGGATTTAATATCCGGATTAATCCACATTACAGGTAATTGACGTGGTTCCCTGGATAATTGCAATTTTACCTGTTCAATGTGATTCAGGTAAATGTGTGCGTCGCCAAAAGTATGAACAAAATCACCGGGTTCATAGCCTGTTACCTGTGCCATCATCATCGTAAGTAAAGCGTAAGATGCAATATTGAAAGGCACGCCGAGGAACAAATCAGCGCTGCGTTGATACAACTGACATGATAATTTATTATCTGCCACATAAAACTGGAACAGTGTGTGACACGGAGGCAGAGCCATGTTGTTAACGTTTGCTACATTCCATGCGCTTACAATGTGCCTGCGGCTGTCGGGGTTGTTTTTTAAGGACTCAACCACATTGCTGATCTGATCGATGTGTTTGCCGTCTGGTGTTGGCCATGAACGCCACTGATATCCATAAACAGGACCGAGGTCTCCGTTTTCATCAGCCCAGGCATCCCATATACGCACGTTATTGTCTTTAAGGTATTTTATGTTCGTATCACCTTGTAAAAACCACAGCAATTCATGGATAATGGAGCGTAAGTGCAGTTTTTTTGTTGTCACCACCGGAAAACCCTCGGAAAGGTCATAGCGGTTTTGATAGCCAAATACAGAAATGGTTCCTGTTCCGGTACGGTCTTTTTTTTCTGTACCGTTTGTAAGGACATGATCAAGTAATTCCAGATATTGCTTCATATTACAGTATGGTTTAAATTCCAATTAACAAGCCCCAAAATACAAATAAATTACAAATTACAAAATACAAATAAATTACAAATCGTTCACCAGAACAAAATTATTAAAACAATTCCAAAAACAGTTCCCACAAAGACACAAAGAACACAAAGAAAAAATAGTAAGCGAATTGTTTTAACACTTAGTGAACTTTGTGGCTTTGTGGGAGAAAAATGAGAAATGTTACCTTCAGGAAGTCATTGATTTTATTGAAAAATTTATGTACGAAACTTTAGTTGTTATTAATCATGTTTACCAGCATCGATAAGATATGATCGTATTTTTTTTCAGGAGGAAAACCTTTGGTCATTAAAAAAAACTCCATTGTAGCTTCATATTCCAATTCGCTCCCTCGGCAATTTATCCCAGGATAATTCCAACTATGGTAGCAGAGAGCAGAGATGCCAGCATGCCACCGAGCAAAGCCCTCATGCCGAAAATGGACAATTGTTTACGCTGATTGGGTGCCAGTGATCCGATGCCGCCGATTTGTATGCCAATGGAGGCAAAATTGGCAAATCCACACAGCATATATGTGGCCATCAGTATGGATTTTTCTTCAGCAAAAGCCCCTGTATCTTTTAATTCTGCCAGGCTGATGTATCCGATAAATTCACTCATAATGAGTTTTTCACCAAGTAGCCGTCCTACAAGGTCAATATCAGGGCCGGCTACACCGATTAGCCACATAAATGGTGCAAAGGTATATCCAAGTATAAATTGCAGTGACAGGCTTGTGTAATCCCCATTTGTGGCATCGGCTATGACCGCATTAAGGTTTGTTAATCCGCCTATCCAGCCAAAGAAGCCGTTTAATAAGGCAATAACAGCGACAAAGACAAGCAGCATAGCAGCCACATTGACAGCCAGTTTCAGGCCTTCTGTTGTTCCGTTGGATAAAGCATCCAGAATGTTTGAGCCAACCTTGTCTTTGGAAATTTCAACTTTACCGCTTACATCTTTTGTCTGAGGCACCAGGATCTTTGAAACAACAATAGCTCCCGGTGCGGCCATTACTGAGGCAGCCAGGAGGTGTTTTGCAAAAAGCAACCGCATTGCCGGGTCATCGCCGCCCAGAAACCCTATATAAGCAGCCAGCACACCCCCGGCCACTGTAGCCATACCACCTATCATTACCAGCAGTATCTCGGATTTATTCATTCCCGCCAGGTAGGCCTTGATCATCAGGGGGGATTCTGTTTGCCCGATAAAAATATTACCAGCCACAGACAGAGATTCAGCACCACTTATCTTTAATGCTTTTGTTAAAAGCCATGCCAGGCCATAGACAATCCGCTGAATAACGCCAAGGTAAAACAAAACACTGGTCAGTGCTGAAAAGAAAATTATTGTCGGCAGGATCTGGAAGGCAAAGATATAACCATAAGTATCCGAATCCATCAGGCCACCAAGCAAAAATTCAGCCCCATCATGGCTAAAATCAAGAATTTTGACAAAAACCTGCCCCACAAATTCAAAGAAAGTTTTTACAAATGGGATTTTCAGGATGCTTATTGCCAATGTAGCCTGAATTGCGAGCCCTATCAATACAACCCGCCAGCTTATGGCTTTCCGGTTGGTAGAAAATAACCAGCCGATAAAGATGATGAAAGCCATGCCTAACAGTCCCCTGAGCAAACCCATTAAGCTTAGTCCCTGGTTTTTGATTATTGTTTTTGCTGTATCATCAATTTGCCGGTGTATTTTTACTTTTTCTGTATCACTACTTGTAAGCTGCAAACTGTCTAACCCGGTTTTTTCGACCGTAAAGGTATAATCTTCCCGTATAAAATTTTTGTCGTTCAGGTTTAATGCCTGTGGGATGCATACACGATTTCTTTTATAAACCAGTATGCCTGAAAGGCTGTCTGACCTGGCCATCATAATGGAGTCAGGTTTATAAAATTTTATCCCCGGACACACCATCAACCGCAGTTTGTTGTCAATCTGATTCCACAAGGCGGATGTGGTATCTTCCTGGGTAAACAGCTCAGCGGTACCATCAGCGGAAAATACAATACCCTGGTAAAATTCCGGCAAGTTGCCGCTGTAAACATCGTATGTGCCTGGTTTAATTGAAATATCAGCAGCTTTGCTGACATAAGCAGATGCAATACCTGTTAAAATCAAAAACAGGACCCAAATATTCTTTTTCATAGTTTATCGTGTTTTTTCAAAGGTCATTTGGCAATCACAAGCAATGAATTATACTGTCCATAAATGAGAAGGTTTATATGCGTGTATCATTTTTCTCCTTTATCGGATTTTCTTTTCTTGATTTCATCGCTAATCTTTGATGCTTTTTCATAAGCCTCTTTTTCAATGGCATCCTGAAGCATATTATTGAGTTCGTCCAGCGACTTTTGAGACAGGTTCTCTACCGACTCTGACGTTGTATTTGAAGTTGGGGTTTGTTTTTTTTCGGATGCAGTCCCGGTTGACTCATCTTCCGGTTCTTCACCTTCAATATTGATGATAAGCCCGGCTTGGTCAATAATTTCCTTGGTTGTATAAACCGGACAATTAAACCTCAACGCCAACGCAACAGCATCTGATGTCCTGGCATCAATTTCAAGTGTTTCTTTACCATTGATTACAATGAGCCGGGAATGAAAGATCCCTTCTTCTAACTTAAATATCTGTACTTCCTTTATCCAAAATTTAAGCTGTTCTGCCAGGCTGAGAAATAAATCATGTGTCAGTGGCCGTGGTGGTTTCAGGTTTTCCAATTGAATGGCAATGGCCTGAGCTTCAAAACTGCCAATAATAATTGGAATGCGATGTTCGCTTCCAATGGCTTCAAGTACAAGCGCATATGCGCCTGATTGAGTCTGGCTGTATGAAAGCCCTAAAACTTTAAGTTTAATTTTATCCATATACGGATTTTGTTTTATGCTTTATACAATTTCTACAAATATAAAAAATCAATTGAAGTTTTCCCTTATTTTTAAAAATGTTTTGTTCGAAAGGATTATCTTTGATAAAAAAATAGTATGCGATTGTATTTACTGCTTACGTGCTTGTTTTTGATAACTAAATGTTACTCACAACCCTACGATAGCCTAACAAATGCGGTCATGAATAATTTGCTGTCCGGGAATTTTGAGGCAGCTGTATCCAGTTTTGACAATGGACTAAAAGATGATGTTGATGCTGAAAAGCTTGAATCCATGCATAAGCAGTATAAGGAAAGTTATGGAGAAGCGGCTAAGCGACCGAAGGTATTAAAAACATATTATGACAACAAGCATATCGTTTACCAGTTTTTATGGTATGGTGATCAATCATGTAAATTGAGGTTTGAAACCAATAATGACAAAATAACAGCATTCAATATGCAAATGGAAGCTGTTACAAAGGGTTGGTCATATCCTGATTATGCAGACAGGTCTGATTATAAGACATATCCGGAACTTATACAGTGTGAATCATATGCCTTACCAGGTGAAATTGTTATGCCTGTCAAAGATCAACATGATAAGTTTGTTATTTTTATACATGGTTCCGGTCCATCTGACCGGGATGCATCCGTTCAGGGGAATCGGCCTTTCCGGGATCTGGCATACGGACTTGCCGCAAAGGGAATTGGAAGCATCAGGTATGAAAAAAACACCTATTTATTTGGAACGGAACTGGCAAATGACAAAGGATTGACTATATGGGATGAGACCGGCAAAGATGTTGTTTCAGTTGTGAAATACCTGCAAAAATTCAAATCAATTGAACCGGAAAATATTGTATTGGTTGGACACAGTCAGGGGGCCATGATGATCCCGCGCATTTGTGACAGTATTGATGTAGGGGCTGCAGTAATGATAGCAGGGAATGCCAGGCCTTTGTATGAATTGATGTATGAACAATCGGAATTTTTGATGGGGAGGGATGGTCTTGATGATGGTGAAAAACGCCGTTTGAAAATGCTGAAAGAACAGATAGATAATCTGGATAAACTCAGAGGTATGCATCCGGATTCTGTTGATTTTGCGTTGCCATTTGGTTTACCCGCAGCATACTGGAAAGATTTGCTTGAATATGACCAGCGGGAATGTCTAAGAAATATTGATATACCCGTATTTTTGATTCAGGGGGAAGGTGACTATCAAGTAAGCATGAAAGATTTTCGCAGATTCAGGCGTGATTTGCGTCGTTCAGATTCAGACTGGAAAGCAAAAGCATATGATAAAATAAATCATCTGTTATTCAAGAATAAAGGCAAACCGTCAAGGTCAGAATATTCACGCAATGAAAATGTTGATCTGGTTTTGATTGAAGATATAAGCACATGGATTAAGAGCTTATAAACTTGTTTTCCTGGTATTTTTTTTATGAGCATTATTGATTTTATCTGTGTCTTTCCTGAAAGAAGAAGGGATAAATGAAAAATTTTTTATGCCGAATTTTCTTGCAAGCATTTCCAATCCCAGCAGGGAAAAAGCACCGCCCGGCAAAAGAGAAACAGACGCAAAAAAACCAACCCTTCCGACATCTTTCAGTTGATGGATGGCTTCTTTTACCTCCGCTTCGGATGGTGGTTCGCTGCGTTCATTGATTTTGAGTTTTAATTCCAGCATTTTAAAAAAGACTTCAGCCATTTGCTGGGTTTCCTGACTTTCATTTTTCAGGTTTCCCCAAAAACCCTTAACCTGATTCCAGACGGCATCGGTAAAATGAGTAGCATGTTGACTTTCCTTGTGCTTTCCACTGTAAAATTTGTCGTATGCTTCAAGTTTATCTTTCGGTATTTTATCCATGATTATAGTGATAAAGTAAAGGGCAAATTTATTAAATTTTTTGTTTCGTTTATAAAAAAGAATTAGCCATAAAAAAAGAAGGCCTCCGCCAGGAAGCCTTCAAATAATTAAACACACAAAATCTGACTATTCATCAGTATTTTTTACGTTTTGTGTAATGGGTGTGTAGCAATTCGTGAGATTTATGGCCAAGCGGTTCTTTCAGGAACTCGTCGTACAGTGCCTGTACTTCGGGGTTATCATGAGATTTCCTGAATTCAAGGCTTTCATCTTCTTCGTAAATTGCTTCCATACGTTTTTGACGTATTTCATTGCTGACAGGCATAGGCTGTCCGCCACCACCAAGGCATCCGCCAGGACAAGCCATAATCTCGATGAAATGGTAATTCGCTTCTCCGGATTTTACTTTGTCCATCAATATTTTGGCGTTAGCCAGTCCGTGAGCAATGGCACAACTTAGTTCGGCACCTTCGAGGAAACCCCATTCGGGTTTTACGTTTTCAATTTTAACTTTGGCTTCTTTCACACCTTCAAGCCCCCGAACCGGCATAATATTGAGGTTATCAAACGGTACTTCGCGGCCGGTAACAATTTCGTAAGCCGTACGCAATGCAGCTTCCATTACACCGCCTGTTGCACCAAAAATCACGGCAGCTCCTGTAGATTTCCCCATGATGCTGTCGTAATTCTCATTTTCAAGTTCAGAAAAGTCCATACCAGCCTGCCGTACCATTGCAGCAAGTTCTCTGGTGGTGAGAACATAATCAACATCTTTATACCCGCTGTCACGCATTTCGGGGCGATCAGCTTCATATTTTTTAGCTGTACATGGCATTATAGATACAGAAACTACCTTGTCAGCTTTTAGTCCCTTTTTCTCCGCATAAAATGTTTTTGCCAGAGCCCCGAACATTTGCTGTGGAGATTTGCAGGTGGACACGTTATCGAGGTACTGGGGATATTTATGTTCGATGAATTTTACCCATCCAGGGGAACAACTGGTTGTCATTGGCAATTTGGCGCTTTCATCATTGTCAACCAGCGCCTTTTTCAACCTGGTAAGCAGTTCTGTGCCTTCTTCCAGGATGGTAAGGTCGGCAGTAAAATCTGTATCCAGTACTGAGTTGAAACCTAAACGGCGCAGTGCAGCTACCATTTTGCCGGTGACGCGGTTACCTGGTGAAAGGTCTAGCTCTTCACCCAATCCGATACGTACAGCAGGGGCAGTTTGTACAACCACATGCAGGTTGGGGTCGTTAATGACATCCCACACCTGGTCAATGTAATTTTTCTCGGTTAAAGCACCGGTCGGGCAATGTGTAACACACTGTCCGCAATTTGTACAAACCACTGAATGCATTGGTTTGTCAAGGAAGGTGGATATTTTCTGTTCATCACCTTTGTTGACGACAGCGAGAGCTGATACACTTTGCAATTCAGTACATGTGCGAACACAACGCTGACAACGGATACATTTTGTATCATCTTTAATGATGGCAGGGGAAAGGTCATCAATGGTGTAACCCTTTTCTTCTACTATCTTCAGGAAAGTATCTTCATTTATCCTGTACTCGATAGCGAGCTCCTGCAATTCACATTTTCCGTTTTTATAACAGTTTGTACATTCTGATTTGTGTTCAGAAAGCAGGAGTTCTACCACATGTCTTCTGGCCTGACGAACTTTCGCTGAATTAGTATGAATTTCCATACCTTCAGCTACAGGTGTAGCGCAGGCAGCAGGTAGTGTTTTAGCACCTTTTTGTTCTACAACACACACCCTGCAATTCCCGGCAACACAAAGATCAGGGTGATGACACAATGTTGGAATTCTGAAATTCAGTTTTTTAGCTGCATCAAGAATTGTTGTGCCTTCTTCTACAGTAACCGGGAGGTTGTTTATCTTAAGATTAACTTCAAATTTTCCCATGGTATTATGAGTTTTAAATGTCACAATTGATTAATAAATGATTTCTTCTCTGAAATTGTCAATGATTGAAATGAACGGATTAGCAGCAGATTGCCCCAGGCCGCATTTTGAAGATGTTCTCATTGTTTCGGCAAGCTTTTTAAGATCATCAAGGTATGATGGGTCTTTTTCGCCTCTTTTAACAGCTTCAATGCCTTTGAGCAGTTGCTGACAACCAACACGGCAAGGTGTGCAATTACCACATGATTCTTCAGTGAAAAACTCAAGGTAATCATGCAACACGTTGTACATAGAGCGTGTTGAATTGAATAACATCATAGAACCGCCTGTGGGTATGCCTTCAAAGCCAATGACCAGATCGTCAAAATTCTTACGTGGTACACAAAAACCGGCAGCACCTCCTATTTGAACAGCTTTGGTATCTCCATCACCGAATTCATCAACAAATTCGTTGACGGGCAGGCCCATTTCCAGCTCGTAAATACCAGCATTATCGGTATCTCCTGAGACAGAAAAGACTTTAGATCCGGATGAATCAGATGTTCCCAACTTATTAAATTCACTGGCACCCATCCTGTAGATCATTGTTGCGTAAACAAGCGTTTCAACATTGTTGATCACGGTGGGTTTATTTAAGTAACCGTTTTTGGTTGGATAAGGCGGTTTATTTCTGGGCTCTCCGCGTTTACCTTCCATTGATTCAAAAAGTGCGGATTCTTCGCCGCAGACATATGCACCGCTGCCCCAACGAAGCTCAATGTGGAAGTCATGTCCTTTGTCTTTCAGTACCTGATTGAATTCATCAACTTGATTCTGGAGTGTTTTACGCATGAACCTGTATTCGGCACGTACATAAATAAAACCTTTTTTGGCACCAATAGCATGAGCAGCAATTGCCATACCAGTAAATACTTTACCCGGCACCTGTTCAAGGATTTCACGGTCTTTAAATGTGCCTGGTTCTCCCTCATCAGCGTTGCAGATAACATATTTTACCGGGTCATCTTCAGCGCGTGTAAATTTCCATTTGAGTCCGGTTGGAAAACCGGCTCCGCCACGCCCTTTTAAGCCGGAGTCAATCATGTCATTAATGATATCATCGGGAGAGCGTTCAAGTGCTTTATCAAGGACTTCAAGCGCATTGCAGCCCTCTTTGTCAAAAATAAGGTCAACTTTATTTAGTTTCTTAGCATCCATACCTTTTTGTTTTTGGGTTTTTACTTTAAATATTATTTTGTCTGGTATTCATCAATGATCTCAATGACTTTTTCTTTGGTCAGTTCTGTGTAAATGTCATCGTTGACCAGCATAACCGGTCCTTTATGACACCAGCCCATACAATTGGCTGTTAACAAGGTGAATTTTTTGTCTGGTGTTGTTTCACCTTCTTTGACTTTCAGAACATCTTTCAAAGCGTCAAAAATCTCATCTTTTCCAGCCATATGGCAGGAAATGGTTTTACAAACCCGGATCACATATTTGCCTCTGGGGATAGTGTCCAGGAAAGTGTAAAACGTTGCGGTGCCGTAAACATCGGCGGTGGAAATATCAAGCGCTTCTGCAACTTGTATCATGTCTTCTTCGTCGAGGTGATTTTTTTCCTCAACGATGGATTGCAGAATCGGCATCAATGCAGTACGGTTGTTGCCGAATGTCTCGATTTTCCCCTGAATTAATTCCTTTACATCAGTCATGGTAATAATCTGTTTTTAATTGTTACTAATTTAACATTGTTATAAGGTTAACATATCTAAAATATCTTAACTTATTAATTCACAGGATAAAAATATTTTTTTTTTAACACCCCTAACATGACAAACATCATGTTTTAAAACATTGTGATTAAATCTGCCGGTATAATATATACAATAATCTGATTTTCAGTGTCTATAATTGTTGATGTTGTGTAGCATATCATTGAATGATTTGTTTTATATTATGGGTTTCTGTTGTCTCAATATCCAGCATTGCATTGATCTGAGCAAAAAAAACAAATTCCTGTAATTGTGAAGGTGTGATATCCATTGTTTGTATCTTGTTCTGGTTTAATAAATACCGGCGCATGGTACCGTTTAAAAGTGGTTTTGCAGGCGTAAACCAATGTGGCTCTTTGTAAAATATAAGGTTGGCATAGCTGCTGTCAGTGATCAGGTTATTTTTTACTATGATTATTTCTTCGTCTTCAGCGCATTTTGATTTTAGTTTTTCCAGTGCTTTACGGTTGCTGTATTTCCAATTATATTTGACATTGTCATCATACACAAGCCTGAATTGCCTGATTTTTCGTGGATAGTATGGCTTGCACCTGACATCACGAATGATCTGATCGTATTCAATGCGTAGTTTAAATATACCCGGCCTATGAAGGTATTGATTTGCGATGTTGGCAAGTTGTACAGGTTTTGTGTCCGGAAAGTGTATTTTTATGCACTGTTCATACCTTTGCTGGTGGTATTCGATAAGTGGTACATGACCATTTTCTATGCGTATGCTTTCAATGAACCGGCACATATATTTTTTGTATCATTTCTTTGTATTCTTGTTCAGGGTTGCTTAAGCTTGTGATGCCACCGCCGCTTTTATAAAAGTATTTTCCGTTTTTTTGGGTTATCATCCTGATCATGACAAAACTGTCAAGGTTATTTCCATCAAAAAGACAGGCAACGCCGGTATAATAACCACGTTCATGTTTTTCCGTTTTATTTATAATATCAATTGTCTTTTGTTTTGGTGCCCCTGTGATGCTGCCGGCGGGTAATAATGTAAAAAGCAGGTCACCTGTATGACTTCGCCAGTTTTTATTCAATATGCCTTTGATCTCTGTGCTGGTTTGCAGCAAATTGTTACGGCTTGTTTTGAGCTTTTCAACATAGCGGTAACGGCTTACTTCTGCATCACGTGATACCATACTAAGGTCGTTCCGCAGCAGGTCGGTGATGGTGAAATGCTCTGCTTTTTCTTTCGGGTCTGACAGAAGTTTGTGTTCTGCATCTTTTTCGCCCGCATCAATGGTCCCTTTCATGGGATATGTATATATGGTGTTATTTTTTGTTTTGACGAAACTTTCAGGTGAAAAACACACAAATCTATTATTAAGCCAGAGTTTATATCTGGCATGGCTCACGTGAAATAAGTTTTCGGTTTTGTCATGTATATCCAGTTCTGTTTCAAAACACAGGTTGCACAGGTAACTGTCACCACGGTTGATATGATGTATAATTTTCGAGTAAGCCTGTAAATAATCTGAAAAGGACAGTGGCGTAAAATCCAATTTTGTGTTTACCTGTGATGCTGGACTGGGCTTAACATTAGTTCCCCCCGGAAAATGGTACAGACATTCTGATTCAAATGATGCATTAAGCGGAAATACATGATTTTGCTGCATATCAAAACTGATGATGGCCAGGTATGGTTGGTTTTTGGTACCCAGCTCATTCATGTAATTTTTTGCGTCTTCTGCATGCAGTGTCTTCATTAAAAAAACTATTTTTGCCAAGGTTTAAGGCTCAAAGATAAGATGAAAAAATGTTTGCTCATAGATTGTTACGATTCTTTTTCTCACAAACTTGCACAAAGTATTGAGCAAACAGGTTTGTGTTCGGTGGATATTTTGGCATACAACAGGGTTCTGCCTGAAGCATTGGGATATTGGGATATTTTTGTTATGTCTCCTGGCCCTGGTCTGGCATACGAGTATCCCGCATTGTTTCGGCTGATATCTCATCTCAGGCAAAAACCGCTATTGGGAGTTTGCCTGGGACACCAGGTGATGGCCTTGTATTGCGGTGGACGTTTGGCTCATTTGCCTGCTGTGGTTCACGGGCAGCAGAAATCATTGCATATTCAACAAGATAATATGCTTTTTTATGGGGTGTTAAATGGGGAGAAACTGGGGTTGTATCATAGTTGGTATGTTGTACAGGTGCCGCAGCAAATGCATATTTTAGCAATTTCCGGTGATAAATGTATCATGGTTTTGCAACATGAGCTATATCCCTGGACAAGTGTTCAGTTTCATCCGGAATCATATATGACCAGGGCAGGCACACGCATGCTGGCGAACTGGGTTACTTTGGCATTAAGCCGAAATGTAAAGTGATATTATACAGCCTAATATTTCAATACCGAACATGACAAATGTGTAATTCCCGGTTAACAAAATTTGATAATATGAGTATCCGTTTGTTTACCTAATATCTTTCAATGATTAGAAAGCACGTTATCATTAACTTATTGTCAAACTACATTTTATCAGGACATCCAAAATATTTCTATGTAAAAATTTATTACCATTCTTAAACTCAAATCTATGTATCCGACTGTGGTTCAAAAAACGGGGCAGATGCCGTCGTGGAACCACATAGGCACAGTAGAACACATAGAATTTCACATAGGGTTTAAGCAATAAGATAATTTAGGTAGTGTTTGTCAATAATGTCGAACATTTATCTATAATTGAATAATGGTTACTAATCAGTCGGAAGACCGAAGACCGGAGACCGAAGTAAAACTTACATTTTTAAATTAGAAATAAATTA
>JBNJGX010000006.1:24112-32672 GCA_051748025.1 Bacteroidota bacterium | reverse complement strand
TGTGCAATGCAGCACCCAAATCACAAAAATTAAAATTTTAACTTATTGATTATCAGCACTACTTTATTTGGGCGATAACGACGTGCACAAAACAGGTGTACCTGACTACAGTTGCAGCGGTTTTTTTTTGTAATTTTTATTTTTTACAACACCACTGTTGTTTTAAAATTATTCACTATTTTTAAGCTTTGTACTAAAAACACAGTAATATGAAAAAAATGATCATCATCGTATGGCTAAGTATTTTTGTTTTGGGTTGCCAACAAGAAACACCTGACACTACCTCTAAAGAAGACCAAAATACAGGGAATGAGCATCTTTTAATGGCCACAGCCTGGTATCAAAAATCGGCAGAACTTGATGCCTGCTATTATCAGGCTTTCAATTATGCAAAACTGGCACTTGAAAAACAGATTGCAACAGACAGCTCTGAAAAACCCAACGCTATTATTCTCGATATTGATGAAACTTTGCTTGATAACAGCCCTTTTCAGGTAAAAATGATTGAAACCGGGAAGCAATATTCCCCTGAGTTCTGGAAAGAATGGACTGACAGAGCTGAAGCTGAAGCATTGCCCGGGGCAGTTGATTTTTTGAATTTTGCGGATACATCCGATGTGGACATATTTTATATATCCAACAGAATGGAAAATGAACTGGAAGCCACTGTGAAAAACATGGAAGCACTCAACTTTCCGGAAACAAATCCGGACCATTTTTTGCTAAAAACCACAACAAGCCATAAAACAAAACGCCGCAATCAAATAAAAGAAGATTATAATGTGCTCTTGCTTGTGGGAGACAACCTGGATGATTACAGTGACTTTTTGGAAAACAGAGGAAAAAATCTCGGAAAAACTAAATTGGCTGACATGAAAGACATCCTTGGTACAGAATTTATTATTTTGCCGAATCCCATGTACGGATCATGGGTTGATGCACTGCAGAAACAATCAGGTATTGATGATTATTCTGAATTTATTGACCAGCTTATATCCCAGCTTGATACCTGGTAATGGTTTTGATTGTTAACAAAGCAACAGAAAAATGATCTCAAAAACAACCTACTTTAATTGAACAGTTCAACCCATTATATAGTATTTACTAAACATTTGTCTTAAATATATGTTTATTAAATATAATATTATGGCAAAACAACAATGGATGTCATTATTTGAAATCTGCATGCCGGGATTTAGGGTACACAGGATGATGATTATTCCCTGTACAGTGATCTAAAAACCAATGTGGAGACGAAAGGAGGTTACATATAACCATTAAAACTATAAATAAAAATGAAACACGATTGGTCAAAATATAAAGTATTGATAGTGGAAGATGATGTGGTCAATTACCAGCTTCTTAAAGTTTTTCTCAAAAACACAGGTATAGAAATCATTCATATCCCTTCAGGTACTGAGGTAATAAATGTATTTGAAGAAAGTGTACCGGATATTGTGCTCATGGATATTCAATTGCCCGATATAAATGGAATTCAGCTAACCGAGATGATGAAATCTCAACATCCGGAAATACCAATTATTGTTCAAACAGCCAGCATTCTTGAATCACAGATGCAGGAAATGATGGAAATTGGTTGTGAAGATTACCTTATGAAACCTTTAAGCAGGGAAGAATTATTGGCAAAAATGCACAAATTTTTATCCTGAAACCAAGGTGGCATTATCTTACATAAAGTATGATTTTGTCATCATGGTATAATGGCTCATTCTCCTGAAAATCGTTCCACCGTCGAATATCCTCAATAGTACAGCGGTGTTGGATGGCCAGCTTGTGTAACGAATCTCCCTTTTTTACATTGTAAGTTATTGGTTTCCGTTTTTCGTTCTCAATTGCCTGATCTATCATCATATCAGGCTTTATGCCGGATATGTTATCCTGGTGTAAAATAAAAGCCACACTTTCTTTCCGTGGCAAAATTAATGGATGTCCCGTATCACTCTCAGGTATAATGCCCTGCCGGAATACCGGATTCAGCTTTTTAATTATCAATGGGTCAAGCTCTGTAACCTCGGCAATACGATCAAGGTATGTCTTTTGCCTGACCTTTACCGTATCAGTTTGGTGATAAAAACAAAGCGGGATAGCCGGTTTAATATCAAAATCTTTGTGATAATGTAAGACATAATTCATGGCAATAAAAGCAGGTACATAATTTTGCATTTGCCCGCTAAGCTGATGCCGTATTTCCCAGTAATTGGTATTTCCATCACAACGGGCAATGGCTTTTTGTACGGCACCCGGTCCACCATTATATGCTGCCAAAGCCAAATGCCAGTCATCAAAAATCCTGAAAAGATAAGACAAATATTCACATGCTGCCTCTGTGGATTTATATGGATCACACCTTTCATCTATCCATGCCCCTATTTCGAGATCAAACAAGCTTGCTGAGCCTGCCAGAAACTGCCAAAGTCCTACTGCATTGCTGGAAGAGACAGCCAGCGGATCAAGGGAAGATTCAACTGCAGAAAGATGTTTCAGTTCCGGAGGAAGGCCGTATTCATCAAGATATTGCTCAAACAAGGGGTAATAATAAGCAGACCGACCCAGGATATTTGAAATTTTTTCCGGATTTTCCAGCGCATAAGCTTTTATATATTTTTTTACTTCCGGATGGTAAATCAATGGTATTTCAGTTTTGTACGACAATTTTTCAAGCCGTGAGCGTATCAGGGAATCATTTTCCGACGCTTCCTTTGCATTATATTTTCTTCCTTTGGGTTTTTCTTGTATGTCAGATAATAACAAAGAATCATACATAACACCGGTGTGATACACCATGATACCGAGAAATTTTTCCTGATTATTTGCAGATAAATGATTCCTGCGGGCAGTTTTAGCCTCTTTTTCCCCGTCATCACCATCGGGAGCGGTAAACGACATGAACAGTAAAGTCAGGATCAATCCGGTATTTATCAAAGTGTTACACATTCAATATGGCAAATTAAAACTTTAAACTAAAAATTACCACGCAAAGATAATATGAAACTTCTACCCATCGCAGGAATTCCTGAAGAATATGGACGATACAACTGATCTGTTAAATTCTCTACACCGGCAGTAAATACCAGGTTTTCATTCATGGCATAAGCCAGTTTTATATCAATGGCATACCAGGACGGGGCATAAAGGCCTTGAGGATTGAATTGTTCTTCAGGTGGTAAGGCGGATTGTTTACTTGCATAATCTTCGTTTACAGCGTACATGTGGGGTTTGCCGTGTTCTTCGGCACTTAGTTCATCTGGTGAAATCTCACCGTTATAAACAATGGCAGCATCAATACTTAAATCACCAGAGCGGAACAGAAAATGGGTACTGCCATATAATGGCGGAACATGCCTGTATGGATTTTCATCCTGATCAAAACCGTATATTTTTGTCAACAATGATTTCACAGAGAAATGTTTTGTGATGTCAGAATATATCCCGGCATTGAAACCATACACATCTACCCTGCCTGTGTTTTGTATGGCCTGCACTTGTGAACGTTCACCATCATATATAATGCTGTCTTGTCCGTTAAATTGATAATCTTCCCTTACCATGGCATTGGTAAGTACCGTATAAAATCCCCCGGCCTCAACCCGCACGTATTTTTCAAAGGTTTTACTGATGTTGAGATCAGCATTCCATGCATATTCAGGCTGAAGATCATTGTTGGGAACAACCACCGAACCTGGTTCCGAATCAAACACTTTGCCCATGTCATCAATATTTGGAGCCCTGAAACCGGTACTCAGGTTCATGCTTATCATAAAATCCCTTTCCGCTGTATATACTGCACCTGCCATAGCATTGGGCGCAAGCAAATTCATTTCAATATTTTCAAACGGAAAATCATAAAACTTTGTTTCAAAAGGGGAAAAGGCATATATACCATTCAATCTTGCACCGGCAGTTAGTGTCCAGTTGGGATTCAGCAGGTAGCGATAACTGGCATAAATCCCGGCATGGTTGTAATCAGAATTATCAGGATAACGGCTTGCCACATCCCGGGAGTCCCCAGTGATTATGTTTTCACTGTGTGCTTTGGAAAACACTTTACTTATACCGGCTTCCATGCCATAAAATAAAGCATGTTTATCACTCAATGCTTTAAAAGCATCAGTATTAAACGTCAAAATCTTAACATTTTCAGTGCGATGACGCAAGGCATCTGATCTAAGTTTTCTGTCGTGCCGGCTTTCTTCATAATCCTGGTAAGCAAGTTGGATTTTCAGATCATCCCAGACTTTCCGGTTTTGTTTTAATTCAAGGTTTAAACTGTGCGCCATCCATGTTTGCGGGCCATAATACCATTCTGCATATTTGGGCTGCCCGTTACGTTTCTGGATCAGCCTGTCATATCTTGGCACATCAGATGTTGTGCTGTAATAAAAATTATAATTTAAAATGGATTTATCATTCAGCTTATAAGCAAACTTTTGCAGCAGGTGGGTTTGTGAAAATCCCGAGTTTCTTGCCAGATATTGATCCTTATTGGGAACAACAGAATCCTGCCCTTTAATTTTTCTAACATATGTATCATGGAGGTAATGATCTTTTAGTTCTTCTGACAAACCATTTTTACCCATTTTCAGGTTACCATAGTTAGCATGAGAAATGCTGGTCAGTGAGCTGAATTTGTTGCCGGCGATGTTCACATCAAAATGGCCTGTTTTTCCGTTATTCCCTGAATGGTATCTCACCATAGCATTGCCATCGAAAAGTAACGTATCATCGTCTGCAAAAGCAGGCTGCAGGGTATGAAAGTCCATCACCCCGCCGATGGCATCGCTACCGTAAATAACAGATCCCGGGCCGAAAACCACTTCGCTGCCTTCCAGTGCATTGGGGTCAACAGACAAAACATTCTGCAGGTTGCCATGCCGGTATATGGCATTGTTCATTCTGATACCATCTACCACTATCAATACTTTGTTAGTGGCAAAACCGCGTATCATTGGCGAACCACCTCCCAGTTGAGATTTTTGCACAAACACGTGCCCGCTTCCGGACAGCATATCTGCGCTAGTCTGAGGTTCAAGCATCTTAATATCTGAGGGTTTTAGCACTTCCATTTTCATTGGTACTTCATCCTGTTTTTGCTCCCAGCGATTGGCAGATATCACTGTCTCTGCAATTTTTATGATACTGCGGTACATTGGAATTTCATAGTCCATATCTTCAATGTCAGACATCGTATATAACTGACTTTGATATGATGTGTGCTGAAACAACAGGCTGTCATTTTCTCCAAAGTCATCCAACGATGTAAACCCGTTTTTTCCGGTAATCACGGAATGGGTTTCGCTGAAATTAACAATTCCCACATTGGAAATGGGTTTGCCCGTGGTTTCATCATAAACAAACACTGATTGTGCCATAATGCTTCCTGATATCAGCATTAGCAGGAACATCCCAGTCAACAACTTTTTCATAATTGGGTACGTTTCATCATTAAAATGCCTTTGTCGAATGCAAAAATCACGCCCAATTCCTCTTTTTTATTGTCTTTTATTTCTTTTAAACCAATGAATGTTCCATGGATTAATAGCAGCAAATCTCTATTTTGTTTTGCTTCACTTCTGGCAACAGCGCGCTTGCTTCCCGGTGTTTTGAGTTTATTGGTGCATGTACAGGAAAATGACACCTAACCCCTCTAATTTCGGGAGCATCATAAGCAACCGGTTTTAACCGTTATTTACAGAACCCTTTATGACTGATTAATAACAAGAAGGGAATAAAACCTGGCCTTGTAAGGACATTAATGGATACTGTCAAACAATTTAATTTAAAAAATATTTTACAACGGGGTTTATAAGGCTTGCCTTTTCTATGTTGTTGTCAAGCCGGCCATAACGGTTTTCAATAATATCATGCAGTGCATCGAAAATGTCCTCTTGTTCGAGTACCTGATCCGGTATTCCGTTCAATAATTCTTTAAACTCGTCAAGTTCTTCGGCACTGATTACAATGGATAAATTTGTTCCCTTTACGGGAATCCGTATTTTGCGCCTGTAAAAACTGTTTTTATTCATTTTTTCGTAATAATTGCCGTCAATCTTTTGTGCAAATTTCTTAAGCATTTTAAACTGCAAAATTGACAGTTTCCACGACAGGTTTCCAAATTCTATAATAATATCATTATCAGGTACCCTGCGGATTACCTGGCCTTTATCTGTGCTGTATATTCTTGTATTCATATGTATTTTTGTTTAGTATGGTTATGCTTCCATCATACAATAAACAATAAACATGCCAGGCTGTTCATATGCGTTAGTTTGACAGAGTAAATCCACATTATCTTAAATCTGCATATCCTTTGAGGATTTGAGGTATTACAAAAGAACTGCCGGAAAAATTGAAACGATTGTGGAATTTTTATTATTTTAGGGTCTGACTATATTAACTTATGGTAAAAAACGGATCTATGGACAAATATTATAAAAAAGCAGCACAAAAAATTATTGAAAGCAGGCATTGCATCGTTTTTACCGGTGCGGGAATTTCTATTGAGAGCGGCATACCACCATTCCGGGGCAAAAACGGACTGTGGAACAAATATGATCCGGAAGTGCTTGAATTATCTTATTACAGGAATAACACACAGGCATCATGGGAAGTGATCAAGCAAATTTTTTATGAATATTTCGGAAAAGCCAAACCCAATGCTGCGCACCGGATAATAGCAGAATGGGAAAAACAGGACATTGTAAAAGCCGTCATCACACAAAACATTGATAATTTGCATACGGAAGCCGGCAGTATCAATGTGCTTGAATTTCACGGCACATCCGGGGCATTTAAGTGTATGGAATGTGGAAAGGCAATCCCGACAACAGAACTTACATTAAGAGAGCAAGCACCGGTTTGTGATGATTGCGGTGCCTTACTTAAACCGGATTTCATATTTTTTGGTGAACAGATACCAGAACCGGCCGGTTCACGCTCTTTTGAAGAAGCAGAAAAAGCCGATGTGTGTATTGTCATCGGTACCACAGGTGAAGTTATTCCGGCTGCATGGGTGCCTGTTGAAGCAAAAAGGCATGGGGCATATATCATTGAGATTAATACTGAGATATCAGGATTTACGAACAAGATAACCGACCTCTTTTTAGACACAGGTGCTTCAATAGCCTTATCTGAAATAAACAATATCATTAAAACCCTGAAATGACAAATGTTTCCTGAACCTAAGGCATCGGATATTTTTTAAATACATCTTTTGCTTTCAACAGCAGGTCAACATACTGAGCCCGTTTATAAATACGGTTATCGCTAACATTTTCCTGAGACAATTTACCCCTGAAATCATCAAGGCTTGCATATTTATGGGCTTCCATCCATAATTCTAAGTCCTTAAGAACTTTAGAAATATGTGCAGGTTGCTTCTTATATATCGCTGATACCATTTGCACATTATCTGCTCCGGCAATGATCATACGTAACACATCCTCAGCTTCGAATATTCCCCCTGAGCTCACAATATCTGCATTAATATTGCCATAAAGCAAACCAGCAAATCTCAGGGACTGCCTGGTATCTCCGGGCTTACTCAAATCAAACGGTATTGTGTGCTTTTCCTGTTCAGGATCAATCTGGGGCTCAAACAAACGGTTGAATAATACAAATGCATCAACGCCCTCATTATCCATTCGTTTAATAAGGTTCAGTACATTTGCATACTGGGGACTAAGTTTTACAGCTATGGGAATATCCACAGCTTTTTTAACATCTTTTACAATTTCAATCTGTTCTTCTTCAATTTCTGCAGATGTCAGATCAAAGTTACGTGGAACCGCGTAAAAGTTTAGTTCAAGTCCATCAATACCGGTTTCAGCCAATTGTTTCGCAAATTTTGTCCATGATGGCTTGTAAACAGCATTGATACTTGCAATAAGCGGAATATCCAATATTTCTCTTGCTTTTTTAAGATGATAAATATGTTCTTTTGCTTCTCCGTGATTGATATCAGGAAACATATCTATCATTTCGGCGTGCCTGTTGTCCATTTCATCAGTAATTTCGGACATTTCCAGATCTTCCAGATGCAATTGTTCTTCAAACAGGGACTTGAACACCACCGCTCCGGCTCCATTTTGCTGTATTTGTTTAAGGCTTTCCTGTTTTTCAACAAGATTACTTGCACCAACTATTATGGGGCTTTTTACAGGTATCCCCATATATTCTGTATTAAGTTTTGTCATAGTAATATAGTTTTAAAAATGTTACCGGTTGCTATACTGCATTACATGTATAACAGGAAAAACCTTTAAAATGTTCAGACTGTTTTCGATAACATTGATGCCAGCCGTCTAATACCTCCCTGATAACTTTTATTTTTCATTTTAAAATTGTATGCTTTACTTCCGTCTTCTGACTGATTCAATTATAGAGAAATGTTCGGCTTCATGAACAAACACTCAATAAACCGGCGATGTTTGGAATTTTGAACTTGGGATTTTAGGCGCGATTACAAGTCCTGAAAAGCCTGCCTGCAGCAGGCAGGCAATTATATCAAGCTTTCAGTAAACTTAAACAACATGTTGGTAAA
>JBNJGX010000006.1:0-24012 GCA_051748025.1 Bacteroidota bacterium | reverse complement strand
TTGGGATTTTAGGCGCGATTACAAGTCCTGAAAAGCCTGCCTGCAGCAGGCAGGCAATTATATCAAGCTTTCAGTAAACTTAAACAACATGTTGGTAAAGTTGACGCAGTAAGCGCCTAAAAGTATGCCCTCAACTGTACCCCGCCGGTATGGATGATCTGTTCATCACCCGGTTTTCTGCCCTGGTAATTGAGATTGAGTTGCAGGCCGTTACTCAAGCGTTTTTGAAAACTCAAATTCCAGCGGTAATTGTTTCCCGGCTGTAGTGCCTCCAGCATTTGCCAGGCCAGTGATGTACCTGTTTCTCCGCTATATTTGACATGAACATAATCAAACCGTAGGCTTAACATACCACTGGCAATGGCATTGTTACGGTATTCCACACCGGGGTTAATACTTTTCGAATTTTCCCCGCTTAACCCATCTTCACAATGGCTGACTTCAAAAAATCCGCGAAAACGCATGTTAACATCAGGCTGAACACGCAGCTCCGTCATGTTATTTTTTTCACTGATCCGGTAATTTTTATCGCTGAAAAATTGCGAATCATAAAGTTTTGTGCCATATCCGGTTGTGTTATTAACGCTTATAACACGGCTTATTTTCCATTCCATGCGAAATTTCAATGTTTCATTTTCACGGCTTTCCTGTCCGTTTACAAGCTGTGAACGATTGCCCTGACGCTGATAAATAAAATCTGCAGAAAAAACCGTTCCTGTTCTGTTCCAGGAAAGCACATTCCGCAGGTTGTTGTTAAAATACATCAGGGATGAATCAGGTAATAAATAACTCACCGGCATATAACGGCCTGTGACACCTGTAGCCGTATTTTTATCTGAAAGGTTTATGTTGAAACGGTTTGACAATTTGCGTATCATCCCGGCAAACCCGGTATTTTTATTAACTACCTGTTCCGGTCTGATAATCAGATTTAAATTCAGGCTGTTGTTAAATGTCTTGATATAATCATTACCCGGGGTATAGATGCGGATATAATTGGCCTGGTCCTGATAAACCGCTTCTTCAAATTCATTCAGCTCTTCTACACCATTGTCGTTGTAATCTGTCCAGGTATATACACCTTGTCCATCCGGAACTTTGAGATAAGAATATTCTTTTTTCAGCTCAAGGCCTGCCCCTGATTGATAAAATAAATTGCCGGTTATCAGGCCGTTAAAACTTTCATGATTATAATCAATTTGTCCGGCAAAATTATCCTGCGGTTTAGTGTCAGCGCTTTCAACATCCCTTAATATTTTCAATTCTCTGTATTTGAGTCCTCCGTCAATGCGGTTGTTTTTACTGTTAAGCAGCCTGAAATTCAGTCCCAGTTGTTGTGCTTCACTGGCATGTTTCAAGCCACCATTAACCGGTAAATCATCCAGGCGGTACTGGTATGCTAGTTTCCATGTGTTATCTGATTGTTTTCCTTGTTTTAACCATGTGTTCAGCTCAAGAAACCGAAAACTGTTTCCCGACATTGTATTTGTTTCCTTAAGATAACCTTCCTGCCATTCCTGTTTGAAATGTCCATACATTTGCCATTTGGGAAACAGTTTGCCCAGCTTTGCATCGTTTTTCAAAAAGAAGCTTTCATAATTATTTTGCCGGGTATTGAGCAGGTCGCCAGCCACCTGAATATCCCAGGCACTGCTGCGGTAAGAAGAATTCAGTGTCTGGCGGCTGCCGGTATATTCCCCGGGACGATGGATAACAGATGAACGAAAATCAGCCTGTGCCTTGTCAAAGCCGGCATAAATAAGTTTCAGTTTCCCTGCATGTTCATTGACACCGGCAAGTTCTGAATCCAAATCCCAGTTTCGCTTAAATTCAGATTCACGGAAACGCTCCAAGGATTGGAAATGACGTTGAATGAAATCATAATTCAATACGGCATTGAGTTTTTGTTTGCTGCTTTTGATAATATCCTGCTTAACCCCTCCGGACAAAGCCACTCCTTGATCATCTGCAGCATCAAGGTCTGAATATGTGTTAATATCTTTATCAGAAAAGCTCATTTGGTAAAACAACTTTGTGCTGTTCCCGGCCTGATAATCACCACCAAGACTAAGCATCTGCTGTTTTTTGGGCGTAATGAGCTTTGTAACGGGGGCATAATTTCCGGATGGCTGACCGTTTTCAGGCGCAACCCATTTAAAAACCCTTCCGTTGGCTGCAGAATTGTTGATTTTGATGTAATTCCCCTGGTTTTGTCCGACATTTGAAAAACTTACCTGATATACAGCAGAATCCGGATGTGATGAATATACAAAAACAGAATCGAATGCCATACCATCCACCACGGTGTCTGTGAGGCGATATAGTACTTGTGATGATTCAAAGCCCACACTGTCCCAGGTTGGATAAAGGGCATCAGAGAGGTTATCGCCTATGCCGCTGAGAAATTGACGCCGTTCCGTATCCAAAGTTTGGTCAATGGGTTGGTTTTTACCATCCGATTCGTTAAAATAGCGAATAAAAAAGCTGGATTTTTCCGTTTTGATTTCATGATTGGTGTTAAACATCATCCGGTTGTAGCTGGTAGACCTGTATTCAAACTCAGCTTTGATACGGCTGTCCTTGGTGATCAGGCGGTTTGCTGTAAAAGTAAGCTCCCCTGTATTGTAATCAATGATATAATCCTTGCTTTGTCCGCGCGTAAGTAACTCACCATCCAGATAAATGCGCTCACTTCCCGATACAATGACTATGTATTTTTCATCGTTTGCCCCTTGTAATTTATATGGCCCCTGGTTTCCTTCTTCTCCCTGAAATTCCATACGCTGGTAATTACCGCGGCTCACGGATACCCCCAGGTCTGATGTTAACTCAGCATTGTTGACCGAATAATTGCCTGAGACCTTGGCTCCACGTGCATTTTTTGCATAACGCATAAAATGGTCTTCCTTTTGCTCAAGCAAAATATCCCCGGCCTTTAGACTGAAATCCGGATTATATACTTCAATAAAAACCTTGTCAAACTCCTGTAATTTCTGATTGGTTCCGTCGGGCTGAATGGGAATATTGCGGTCAGTCAGCGAAGCCCTGACCCGCAGGTTTTTACTTAATTCTCCTTCTATCTGCAAGTTCAGGTTTGAATTGAGAACAGCATTTTGATTGCTCCCGACATTAACCCCGCGTGCAATGCTGCCACTGGTTTTGAGTTTACTTTCATCACGGCTATTGCTGCGATAATCATCAGGGTGATAACGTATTTGCTCCGGTGTGGTTGAGTCGGATTTTATTGAGTCTTTTTTACTGATTTGCCAGGGGGAATCTGCCACAGATAAGGAACTAATATCCACAGGATAAGCACGATAAGAGAAAAAGAGTTTCTGTTGCCGTAATTTTTTTGATAAATGCAGTTTTCCTTCGAAATGCTGCAGCTTATAATCCCGTTGGTCTACGGGCACACCGTTATCATAAAACAGGTTAAAACTGTTTGGTATCACAGGAACTTTTTCAAGCCGGTAGATGCTGTCCGGGGTATAAATGTCCCCGCTGTGAAACAAAACCAGGCGTTGAGCCTCTGCACCAGAAGAGCCCAGAAATAATAATATAATGATTATATGAATCCACCTGGTCATAGCTACGAATTTACATCTTTTTCTTGAAGCCTTAGGCACTGAAGAAAAAACTTTTACCAAAATGTTGTTTAAGTTTACTGAAAGCTTGACATCCTTGCCTGCCTGACCTGGTGTGTTAAGCCAGCGATGCAGAAAAATCCAACTTCATATTTTCTGTGTTTCGTGTTTCGTGTTCGCCAACTCGCCCCATCGTGCCTTCGTGTTTCGTGTTTGTCATTTGATTTTGGATTTTGTTTTTTGGATTTCCTGCTGGCAGGCAGGTTGGGTAATGTGTAATATTTTTATCTGTAATTCGTTGTTTTTAACAATAATACTAATTTTGCAATGTAGTGCAGGCAATTATTCCTGTGATTTTAATGGTTTTTTACAAAGTATGTCATTTATGCGGAAAATGCTCCCGGTGCTTTTGATATTTCTGATGCCTGTGATGGGCTTTGGTCAGTTAGAAGATGATTCTGTTAACATGGTCAAAGTCAACCTTACCTATGCTTTACATGTGCCGGGTGGTGATATGGCTCAGCGTTTCGGTATTAGCTCTATGATTGGACCCGCTGTTAAATTCAAGCACAAAAGCAACTGGAGCGTTGGTCTTGAATTTGGTTATATCTTCGGAAGAAATATTAAGGAAACCGGGATCCTGGACCACCTTAAAGATGAATCCGGTAATATTATCAATGAATACGGCGAATACGGCACAATTTTGATGACAGAACGGGGTTTTTACGCAGGGGGAAGCATTGGTAAACTCATTCCCGTATTATCACCAAATCCCAACTCGGGCATTAAAATTGAAGTGGGGGCAGGTTTACTGGAGCACCATATACATATTGAAAATAAAGACAATAACGTGCCTGGTGTACTTGGTGATTACCGTAAAGGTTATGACAGAAGAACCAACGGGTTTTCCATGAAAGAATTCGTCGGGTACCACTACCTTGATCCAAACGGATATATAAATTTTTATGCCGGATTTGAATTTTACCAGGCATGGACATATAACCGCAGGGAGCTGAATTATGATACGGGCCTGCCTGATAATGAACTGAAACATGATTATCTCGGGGGATTTAGAGTAGGTTGGATATTGCCCTTGTATAAAAAAGAACCGGATTCTTTTTATTATTTTTGATGATTAATGGCAAAAATACTTTACACAACAGGGATATTTTTTTACGGGCTCGCGATTCGCATGGCTGCCATTTTCAATCCAAAAGCCAAAGATTTTATCCGGGGCAGAAAATCATGGACGCAAAAACTGAAATCCATTACCGGGAAAAACGAAAACTGGATTTGGATACATTGTTCCTCCCTCGGTGAATTTGAACAAGGGAGGCCGGTAATTGAAAAAATTAAAAAAGCATATCCCGGTCAGCCGGTTTTATTAAGCTTTTTTTCCCCTTCAGGTTATAAGGCCAAAAAAGATTACCCTATGGTTGATGCTGTGGTATATATGCCTTTAGATACACCCGGCAATGCAAAACGATTTGTAAAAATACTGAACCCTGCACTTGTTATTTTTATTAAATATGAATTTTGGTATCATCATCTAAACCAACTTTATAAAAATAAAATTCCCGTTTATTTGATCTCGGCTGCTTTTCGTAAATCACAAGTATTTTTTAAATGGTATGGCGGTATTTTCAGAAAAATGCTGGCCATGTATAATACCATATTTTTGCAGGATGACTTTTCAGAAGCCTTGATAAACAGGATTGCAGAAACTGAAACCATGGTGTGCGGGGATACAAGGTTTGACAGGGTAAAAGAAATTTCTCAGGTCCCTTTTAATAATGATATACTTGAGGCATTTGCTCAGGATCAGGAGATGGTTTTAATAGCAGGAAGTACATGGCCCCCTGATGAAAATATAATTTCGGAAAGTTTTGATGCAAATGCAGGTATAAAAGTAATAATAGCGCCCCATGAAATCAATGACAACCATTTAAACAAAATTCGTGATTTTTTTAAAAACAAAAAAATCAGCTTTTTTACCAATACAACCACGGAAGAAGCAAGCAATTCGGAAATCTTGGTGCTTGATACCATAGGCCTTTTGTCAAGGATTTACAGGTATGGACATATGGCATATGTAGGAGGAGGATTTGGCTCAGGGATTCACAATGTACTGGAACCGGCAAGTTATCAATTGCCTGTTGTTTTCGGTCCTAACCATTATCGATTTATTGAAGCCAAAGAACTGATAAATGCCGGGGCGGCTTTTCCTGTCAACAACCATGCAGAATTAAGCAGCTTGATCAATAAATGTAAAGATTTAACATTCAGAAAAAAATGCCATGAGAATGCCCGGAAATATATTCAAAAAAAATCAGGTGCCACGGATAAAATATTTCATGTTTTAGAAAAATCTGACGTTTTTAAGCATTAATTTGAACGTATCAGTATTAAGGAAAATGTTAATTTCACACGGTTTTGATTTTAACCCAATCTCCCTTATGATTTGTATTTCAGGTAATTGTATGTTGTTTTATTGTTTATTATCACATATCAACAAACATTTGTTTATAAAAAAACTTTCAGATGGGGTTATCCTTTAATATTCAATTACAGAGAGGAAATTAGTAACTGTTTACAAAAGGAATGGGAATTTAATAAGCTTCTGTGATTCTGTTTGTTATAAATTTGTTAATAATCCTGTTGAAAACGTAATTCAATTAGAGGCAGATTATTTTTTTACAGATTTTATATTCGTGGTGGATATTTGCCATTGCAACAATCCAATAATAAAAAATTTGAAAAAGACGTATAATCTATGTTAACTACAGATGAAAAAACATTGAAATCGGCTTCTATGCAAAAAAGCAAAGCAAAAACATACAGCGATGAAGAAGCTTTTGATGCCAGTTTAGAATATTTCAAAGGAGATGAATTGGCAGCGCGTGTTTGGATTAATAAATATGCTTTGAAAGATTCTGATGGCAAGCTTTATGAATTGACACCTGAAGATATGCACAGGCGTCTTGCGGCTGAATTACACAGAATAGAGAAGAAATATGAAAATCCCATGGATGAAGAATACATTTACCAATTGCTGAAGGATTTCCGGTATGTCATCCCACAGGGAGGTCCAATGTCCGGCATTGGTAATAATCGGCAGATTGTTTCCTTATCCAATTGTTTCGTTATTGGACATGAACAACCCAGTGATTCATATGGCGGGATTTTAAAAATGGACCAGGAACAGGTTCAGCTAATGAAACGGCGGGGTGGTGTCGGTCACGACTTGTCTCACTTGCGTCCCAAGGGGAGCCCGGTGAATAATTCTGCACTTACATCAACCGGCATTGTGCCATTCATGGAAAGGTATTCAAATACAACACGTGAAGTTGCGCAGGACGGACGCCGCGGTGCACTGATGTTATCTGTATCTGTTAAGCACCCTGATGCTGAAGATTTTATTAACGCCAAAATGGAATCAGGTAAAATTACCGGTGCCAATGTGTCGGTTAAAATTCACGATGATTTTATGGAAGCTGTTAGCGAAGATACAGAATACATGCAACAATTTCCCATAGATTCGAAAAAAGCAACTTACCAGAAAAAAATTAAAGCCAAAGATCTGTGGGATAAAATAATACACAATGCCTGGAAATCAGCCGAACCTGGTATTCTTTTCTGGGATACAATAATTAATGAATCTGTTGCTGATTGCTATGCTGATATGGGATTCAGAACTGTTTCCACCAATCCATGCGGAGAAATTCCGCTTTGTCCTTATGACAGTTGCAGATTACAGGCGATTAATTTGTATTCATATGTGGAAACGCCATTCACAAACGAGGCGAAATTCAATTTTGATAAATTTAAAGAACACGTAGCTGCAGCACAGCGCATTATGGATGATATCATTGACCTTGAAGTGGAAAAAATTGATAGCATCCTTGCCAAAATAGCCGCTGACCCTGAGGATTATGAAACAAAACGTACGGAACAAAAACTGTGGGAGAAAATAAGGAAAAAAGCTATACAGGGCCGGCGTACCGGACTTGGCATAACCGCTGAAGGGGATATGTTGGCTGCCCTCGACCTGAGGTATGGTACCGATGAAGCCACTGATTTCTCAGAAACAATACATGAAACAATCGCTGTAGAAGCTTACCGCTCGTCAGTGAATATGGCTAAGGAACGTGGTGCATTTCAGATGTTTGACCCTCAGCGCGAAAAAGACAATCCTTTTATCCACCGTATCAGTGAAGCAGACCCTGAACTGGCGGAAAATATGAAAAAATGGGGCAGAAGAAACATCAGTTTGCTCACCATTGCACCCACCGGTACAACAAGTCTGATGACACAAACCACCTCCGGTATCGAACCTGTTTTTAAGCCTGTTTACAGACGCCGCCGCAAAGTCAACCCAAGAGACCCCAATGCCAGGGTTGATTACGAGGATGATAGCGGTGATAAATGGCAGGAATATATTGTTTTTCATCCCAAATTTGCAACCTGGCTGAAAAATAACAACTATGATCCGGATGAAGTTAGGCAATTTCCTGATAAAGAAATTGATATCCTCGTTGCCAAATCTCCCTATTATAAAGCAAGCTCAAGCGATGTAGATTATATCCATAAAGTCAGGATGCAAGGCAGAATTCAGAAATGGGTAGACCATTCTATTTCCGTTACCATTAATTTGCCTGAATCAGCATCTGAAGAGCTTGTGGACCAGCTTTATCGTGAAGCTTGGAGTACCGGATGTAAAGGGGTTACGGTTTACAGGGAAGGCTCCAGAGACGGGGTGTTGCTTTCCGGTTCCAAATCCAAGAGAAAAGCAGACCGTAAAGTTGGCATTAAACGGCCAAAAGTGTTGGAGGCTGATGTTGTACGCTTCCATAACAATAAAGAAGAATGGATTGCTTTTGTCGGACTGCTTGACGGTAAACCATATGAAATATTTACCGGCAGAATGGAAGATGATGTGTTACCAATACCAAAATCCATTACCAAAGGCCAGATTATTAAAAATAAATTACCTGACGGATCCAGCCGGTACGATTTTCAATATAAAAACAGGTATGGTTACAGCACAACATTTGAGGGCTTGTCACACCAGTTTAATACTGAATACTGGAATTATGCAAAACTTATTTCCAGTGTGTTGCGGTATGGCATGCCAATTGAAAAAGCTGTAGAGCTGGTTGCCTCGCTTCAATTAGACAGTGAATTTATCAACACCTGGAAAGCCGGTGTAGAAAGGGCACTGAAACGCTATATCCCGGATGGTACAAAAGCATCCAAAAAAGGAGAAAAGTGTCCTGTGTGTAATCAATCTGACAGTTTGATTTACCAGGGCGGTTGCGTTCAGTGTAGCAATTGCGGATATGAAAAATGTGGTTAGTTAGTAAGCTAAAAACAGTCTGTTGATTGTTTTGAAAAAGGATTGATGCTCAGGCACAATCCTTTTTTTTAACTGTACTTGTTATTAGATAAAATTGCAAGTCACGCATAATTTTTATATTTTAGTTTTCTAAAATTTAGATTATGAACAATATCAGTGATGAATCACGTCAAATTCTATCTCAATACGGTCTTACCCCGCAGGAAGAGATGCTGGAAGTTTCACATCAGAAGAGAAAACTGAGTATTGGTATTCCTTTGGAGACAACCATGCAGGAAAGCAGGGTACCTTTGGCCCCTTTGTCGGTTGCATCGTTGATCGAAAGAGGGCACAAAGTAATTATTCAGCGTGGAGCAGGCAAACAAGCACAGTTTACAGATGAGAAATATGCAAGCTATGGTGCAACCATGGTTGACAAGGCAGAAGAAGTTTTTCAAAGTGATGTTGTGGTTAAAATTGCACCATATACAGAAAAAGAAATTGAGCTGATGCGTGCTGAACAAATTGTGTTTTCTTCCATTCATGCCAGCAGCCAGAGCAAAGCATATTTTGCCAGGCTTATTCAGAAAAAAGTGGTGGCCCTGGCATATGATATGTTGAAAGATGCACAGGATTGTTATCCCATTGTTCGCTCAATGAGTGAAATAGCCGGCAGATCATCCATTATGATAGCTGCTGAATATTTGAGTAATATTCATAATGGTAAAGGTAAAATGCTGGGAGGGATGACAGGTGTTACTCCGTCGGAAATTGTCATACTCGGAGCCGGGACAGCAGGTGAAAATGCCGCACGCACTGCCCAGGGAATGGGGGCACAGGTAAAGGTTTTTGATAAATCGGTACACCGGCTTACACGAATGGTAAACACCCTTAATCGACCAGTATTTACTTCAATCCTGCAACCTCAGGTTATGGAGCGTGCATTGGTAACCGCTGATGTGTTGATTGGTGCAGTAAGGATGTTTGATGCTTCTTTTGTGAATATTGTTACCGAAGATATGGTGAAAAAAATGAAAAAGAATTCGGTAATCATTGATATTAGTATCGATCAGGGAGGTTGTGTGGAAACAAGCCGCCCAACAAACCATGAAGATCCCATTTATATTCAACATGGTATCATACATTATTGCGTCCCCAATATTGCAGCAAGGGTCTCACGTACTGCAAGTTATGCCATGAGCAACATCCTGGCACCTGTATTACTGGAATTGGGTGAAAGTGGTTCTGTTTTGAATTTCCTGAAAAACCACAGTGGCTACAGAAACGGGGTATATGCATATAATGGTATTTTAACCAAAAGTTTAATAGGCGATATGTATGGATTGCCTTCAAGGGATATTGATCTCCTCATTTCAGCCATGTGATGTTTTTGTGTATCCATCCCTAATAGATTGTGTTTTTCCATGCTGTCAACATATTGAAGATGAAATTTCAAAATACAAGCACCAAAAAACAAACAAATTCCAATATTCAATGGTTGAAATTCCAAATGTGATACCTGACAGGTTGTTTTGGTCATTAGATTTACCGTCATGCGTCGGTACAGGTTTGGTTATTGTTTGTCATTTTTGAAATTGCGTAATTGAGATTTATTTGAGATTTGAGATTTGATATTTGTAATTTTTTATTAGTAAGTCCATTCGGATATTAAAGTCAAACCCTAAATTATCATTCATGAAACAAACCCTTTACACTTACAACGTTAACGGTATTCGTGCAGCTATACGAAAAGGCCTGAAAGATTGGTTTTTATCGGTAAAACCCGATCTGTTGCTCATTCAGGAAACAAAAGCACAGCCTGAAGATATTGATATTTTTTTCTTTAAAGAATTAGGATATCATGTGTTTGTGCATTCAGCGGAAAAAAAAGGATACAGTGGTGTGATGAGTATCTGTAAACATGAGCCTGACCGGGTAATGGCCGGAATAGGGAACACTGTATTTGATGCCGAAGGACGGTTTCTGCGTACAGATTTTGGTGATGTTACCATTATTAATTCGTATTTCCCTTCAGGTACCACCGGCACTGTCAGGCAGGATGTGAAATATGCCTACCTGGATGCTGTACAGAATTACGTGGATGAACTAAAAAAACAGCGCCCGAACATTATTTTGTCAGGGGATTTTAACATTTGTCACAAGCCAATTGATATCAGCAAACCTGAAAACAAAAAAAATGTGTCAGGATTCTTACCCGAAGAGAGGCAGTGGGTAAGTAAATTTCTGGACAGCGGTTTTGTTGATAGTTTTCGTGCTTTTGACCAGCGGCCGGATCAATACTCATGGTGGTCATACAGGGCAAATGCCAGGGCTAAAAACCTGGGCTGGCGGATTGATTACCACATGGTAAGTGAAACTTTATCAGATAAGATGAAATCAGCAACAATAGACCCCAGTGTATATCATTCCGATCACTGCCCTGTTTCTCTTAAGATTGACCTTTAACCCGCTTATTACAACCATGAGCTTCCTCAGCGGGTCATATTAACAAAATTTATAGCCTATATTTTAGTTTTTTTAGTTTATAATCTTAAGAACTAAATAATCAGTATCTATCTTTGTTCCCCCAAACCATACTGTTATGAAAACAGAAGAAAGAATACAAAAACAAAAGGAATTGATAGAGACAATTGGCCGGCGCAATGAACAGGAAGGCATGCAGCCTGTAGCCAGCAGGATCATGGCGCTTTTGATGGTCATGGATAAAGAACATTTTACTTTTGATGAAATTGTAGAAGAACTGAACATCAGTAAAAGCGCTGCCAGTGTTGGATTAAAAATACTGCAGTTGAAAGACTTTATTGAATATGAAACACGCCCGGGTGATCGCAAAAGGTATTTTCAGATCAAAAGACATGAACCCTTTTACCTTTTTGAAAAGGTAAAAAATTCGATGATTGAAAAAAATAAAACCATGCAGGAGATCATTGCACTCAAAGCTGATCCTGATTCGAAAAACTGCCGGTTTTTTAAAGACCTGATAAAAATTACCGAACTGTTTCTGGACAATTATGAAAAAATGAAAGAAAATTTTTTCAAAAACAGGTGATAATGAAACGTTTTTCAGGTACGCAAAAATATAATTAATTCGTAATGTTATGAACGTAAAAAAGTTAATATTGCTAGTCGTTTGCCCTTGTGTGATTTTACCGTTATATGCACAGGAAGCTGTGATGCAGTTTTCTGTTTCTGAGGCCCAGGAATATGCCGTTAAACACAACAGGGAACTGCAAAATGTCAGGGAAGATGTAAATATAGCAGATGAACAGTATAAAGCTGCCCGCGGACAGGGCTTGCCACAAATCAGTGGTAAGCTGGACTATATGACGAATTTTAATTATGAAGCAGAATTGGAATTTGGAAGTAGCGACCAAAGCAGCACTCCGGATGTTGATTTTTCATTGCTGGATGAAGGGGATTACGAAATAATGAAAGTTCTGGAATCTATGACCTCTACCGGTCCCACAACAATTAAAATGACAGACCAGGCAAATGCTCAGATACAGGTATCACAACTGATTTTTGGCGGGCAGTACTGGGTTGGACTTGCTACAGCCAAAATCGGAAGACAACTGGCTCAGCAAAATGTAAATATCACTGAACTGGATGTCAGAGAAAGCATAGCAAATACATATTACATGATTTTGGTAACAGAACAAATTGTTGATGTGCTGAATAAGAATATTGATAACCTGGAAGAAATAAAGCAGCATACACAAAATATGTATAAAGCCGGGCTTGCAGAAGAAGTAGATGTTGATCAGATCAGCATAAGTCAGTCACAATTGGACAATCAGAAAAAAGCCATGGAACGGAATCTGAATCTGACATATCATATGTTGCATTTTCAGATGGGGCTGGATTATGACCAGGAAATTGAGCTAACGGATTCTCTGGATGCCCTTATGGATGACCTTGAAATAAGTACAAAATTGGCTGTTTCCTTTGAACCGGCTCAAAACCCGCAATACCAGATAATGGAAACACAGGAAGCCATGCAGGAAAAACAGATAGAAATGGAAAAATGGGCTTATGCCCCCAGGCTTACCGGGTTTTATACTTATACTGAAAAAATCATGACTACAGGTTTTGATTTGAACCCCAAAAATGCGGCTGGCCTGAATTTGTCGATACCAATTTTTTCAAGTGGCGTGCGTAAAGCAAACCTTGATAAAGCCCGGATAGAGCTGGATAAGGCACAACGTCAAAAAGAAATGCTGAAAGAACAGTTGTTAATGCAGAACAATCAATTGCGCTATGAATTAACCAACGCTTTAGAGAATTATCAGACCCAAAAAGACAATGTAAAAGTAGCCAGGCGCGTATTGGAAAATGTTCAAAATAAATACACGCAGGGTCTGGCATCCAGCCTTGATCTTACTCAGGCCAATTCAAATTACCTGGAAGCTGAAAGCAATTATTTGAATGCAGCCAGGGAATTGATGCAAGCCAACCTGAAACTGGAAAAACTATACGATCAATTATAATAATCAGAAAAATTAACGTGATGAAAAAAGAAAAACTTGTTGCATGTGTGTTGATTTTTACGGGAATCCTGAGTGCATGTACCCCGGAAGCTGATGAACAAGACAATCAGGATAAACAGGAAGCCCGGCCGGTAAAAATAATGACATTGAAAAAAGACACGGTGGAAAGGACCCTTTCATATACAGCTAACCTGGTTGCATGGGAAGAAGTAAACCTTGCGCCGGCTAAACCCGGACGGATCAAAGAAATTTTTGTGGAAGAAGGTGATCGTATTGCCAAAGGACAGGAACTTGTTAAAATGGATAAGACTGAACTGACCCAGGCCTTACTTCAACTCGAAGATGCACGTACAAATTTCCATCGTATGGATACACTGTATGAGTTAAACAGCATATCAAAACAACAATATGACCAGGCAAAAACCCAGTATGAGATGGCCCTGGCAAACATCGAGTTTCTTACCGAAAACACAACACTTACAGCACCATTTAACGGGATTGTTACCAACAAGTTTTTTGAAGGCGGGGAAATCTATTCAGGCTCACCCACCACACAGGGCGGTAAATCTGCTATCCTTACTGTAATGCAAATATCACCAATAAAAGCCATGGTCAATGTCTCAGAGAGATATTTTCCGTACATTGATAAAGGGATGAAGGTTTATGTGGGTTCAGATATTTATCCTGACAAAACTTTTACCGGACGTATTGACAGGATACACCCCACAATTGATCCGGCTACCCGTACTTTTAAAACAGAAATAAAAATTGACAACAGGGATACAAAGTTGCGGCCAGGGATGTTTGTCAGGGTGAAATTGATAATAAAAAATGATGCAACCCTGCTTGCCCCGGCCATCGCTGTTATCAAACAGGAAGGAACGAACAACCGGTATGTGTTTGTGCATGAAGATGGCATTGCACGGCAGATATGGGTTAAAATAGGAGACCGTTTTGATGACCAGCTTGAAATTTTGTCTGATGAACTGAAGCCAGATATGGAACTTATTATTGCTGGTCAGGCTAATTTGATGGATGGTGACAGTATCAAAATCAATAATTAATTCTGTTTACTCAAATTCATAAATCATAAGATATGAGCATCTATAGCAGTGCAGTAAAAAAGCCAGTTACCACAATAATGATCTTTGTTGCCGTTATTGTACTTGGTATATATTCTGTAATAAAGCTTCCGGTTGATCTGTATCCCGAGATCGAATTTCCGGCAATTACTGTATTTACAACTTACCCGGGTGCCAGTGCCAGGGATATAGAAACCAACTTAACAGAACCGATCGAGGACGCACTCAATACGGTGGATGAGCTTAAAGAAGTCAGGTCTGTGTCAAGGGATAACCTCTCAATAGTTACTTTGGAATTTGAATATGAAACCGATCTTAGTGAGGCGGCCAATAATATTCGCGACGGCCTTTCTTTTGTGAGGGATGAGTTGCCTGAAGAAGCCGAAGAACCAAATATCTTTAAGTTTAGTTCCAGCAGGATGCCCATACAGATGTTTGCCATTACAGCAGAGGAAAATTACGAGGGGCTGGAAAAGTTGCTGGAAGAAAAACTGGTCAATCCCCTTAATCGTATAGATGGCATAGGATCTATCAGTGTTGTGGCTTCCCCGAAACGAGAAATAGCTGTGGAGTTTAATCCACGGAGGCTGGAGGCCTATAACATGACAATTGAACAAATTGGAAATATCCTGGCTGCCGAAAACATGAATATGCCCACGGGTAATATTGAAATGGGAAAAATGGATTATCCCCTCCGTGTGGAAGGTGAATTTGAAAACAGTGATTTTATTGAAGACATTGTTATTGGCAACAACCAGGGACAGGCAATATATCTGAAAGATGTAGCAACGGTGCGCGATTCCATCCGGGAAATGACCATGGATGAAAAAATCAACGGAAAAAACGGGGTGCGCATGATGGTTATGAAACAGTCAGGTGCCAATACAGTAAAGGTTGCAAAAGAACTGAATGAACGTTTGGAAGAGCTTAAAGGAAATCTCCCCGCTGATGTGAAAGTCCGGACAATATTTGATTCCAGCGACTTTATTAAAGACTCCATTAACAACCTGGCTCAAACGCTGATGTTTGCTATGTTCTTTGTGATTCTGGTTGTGTTGTTTTTCCTCGGACGCTGGCGGGCTACCTTTATCGTGGTACTGACAATTCCCATTTCATTGATTGTATCGTTTATTTATCTCCGGATTACCGGAAATTCCATAAATATTATTTCCCTGTCTGCGCTGGCCATTGCCATTGGAATGGTGGTGGATGATGCCATAGTGGTGCTCGAAAATATCAGTAAACATATTGAACGTGGAAGCAGCCCAAGAGAAGCAGCCATTTATGCTACCAATGAAGTTTGGCTGGCTGTCATTGTTACCACACTTACTGTAGTGGCTGTTTTCTTCCCCATGACAATGATCGGTGGCATGACAGGGATTATGTTCCGTCAGTTGGGTTGGATTGTAACCATAACGGTAACAACATCTACCCTGGCAGCGATAAGCCTTACACCTGTGCTTAGCTCAAAATTATTCAGACTGAAGCAAAAAAATAAGAAAGTGGGCAGGTGGAGCTATGACCGCACAATACGTCCCATGCTTGATAACCTCGACAACTGGTACGGACGTGTTTTGAAATGGAGCCTTGGCCACAAGCGGATTATTGTGTTCTTTGCACTGGCGATAATGGCAGTGTCTGTGTTTTTAGGTACCCGGCTTGGTACAGAATTTATGCCACAAACCGATGAGAGCCGTTTTGATATGTCAATTGAATTGCAGTCGGGAACCCGGGTAGATGAATCTGTAAAAGTGGCACGTAAAGTTGATAGCATTCTGAAAAATGACATTCCTGAAGTCCGCTTGATATCAACCTCTGCCGGCGCTGATGATGAAGGTGGATTTTCTTCAATGTTTCAGTCAACCGGATCAAATATCATTAATTACAGGGTGGGCCTTGTTGATTTGGACGAAAGGGAAAGGAGCGTTTGGGATATCTGCGAAATAATGAGAAACAAACTGGCGGAATTCCCTGAAATCATCGAATATAATGTCAGTAGCAGTAGTACCGGCGCAGGCATGATGGGAGGTAATAATGTGGACCTTGAAATTTACGGGCATAATGTTGAAGCTTCAACACGGCTGGCCAATCAACTGGCTGACAGCATACGTAATATTGAAGGTGCCCGTGAAGTTAATATCAGCAGAGAAGATGAAAAACCAGAACTGCGGATGGAACTTGACCGGGAAAAACTGGCTGCCAATGGATTAAATACCGCCATGGTTTCTTCGTCCCTGTATAATCGTGTTGAAGGCATGACCGCTACACGTTTCCGTGAAGCCGGTGAGGAATATGATGTGGTGCTGCGTTTTAAAAAAGAGTTCAGAAACAGCATCTCTGATATTGAAAACATTGCCGTGCAAAATCCCATGGGAATGTTTGTCCGCCTCGGAGAACTGGGGGAAGTAAAGGAATACCAATCGCCCCCCAATATTGAGCGCAAACGGCGCGAGCGTGTGGTTACCGTATCATCAACCCCGTACAAAATAACACTGGGAGAATTGGCAGAAAAAATTAAACATAAAATAGACGATACGGATATCCCACCCGGTTTAATGGTTGAAGTAGGCGGGGCTTATGAAGATCAGCAGGAAGGTTTTATGGATATGGCATTGCTCCTTGTGCTTAGCCTGGTACTGGTCTATATTGTTATGGCATCTCAGTTTGAATCCCTTAAAATGCCATTCATCATCATGTTTTCAATTCCTTTTGCCTTTACTGGTGTGATACTGGCGTTGATGATCACCAATACTGCTCTGAGTATCATTGCTGCACTTGGCGCTGTAATGCTTGTCGGTATTGTGGTGAAAAATGCCATTGTGCTGGTTGATTTTATTAACCTTACAAGGGGACGTGGTTACCCACTGGTTGAAGCCATTATTATTTCCGGGAGATCAAGGTTGAGGCCGGTATTGATGACTGCGGTCACAACCATTCTGGGAATGTTGCCCCTGGCTCTGAGCACTGGCGAAGGCTCTGAAATCTGGAGCCCGATGGGAATTTCTGTCATCGGCGGCCTCATCGCATCAACAATAATAACAATGATTATTGTCCCGGTCGTATATATGCTATTTGCTACCCGTGGCGAACGCAATAAAAAACGGAAACTCAGAAAACAGTTTAATTTTATGGAAAATCATTCAGGGGAAAACACCCAGGAATCATAAAACGATAAACATATGAAATCAATATTTATCATATTCAATCAGGCACATTCTGAGAAAGTGGAATATATGCTCGATTATCTTGATATCCGGGGATTTACAAGATGGGATAAAATTGCCGGACGCGGAAGCAAAAATGGTGACCCGCATATGGGCACACATACCTGGCCGGAGCAAAACAACGCTATTATCACCATTGTCGAAGATGATAAGGTTGATAAAGTACTGGAAGCTGTAAAAAAAATGGATGACATCAATGAAGAGGTTGGTATCAGGGCTTTTGTGTGGAATGTTGAAAAAATGGTGTAGCTGTTTCGTTCTTACTTCTCGCCAAGTGATTTAATTTGGATTCGTTTGTCGGGAAGCAACAAAAATGTCAACTGATTTTAGAATATCCTGTTGGATTAATCCAGTATATTAAGTGCCTGTATTTGCCCTGCAGTGGTAAGGATTTTTTTTGCCTGAAGCAAATAAAATGCTATTGGATTTTAGTGAATTTTTACCCGCTTCTCGCTCGTATGTTTGTAATATGATTTAAGAAGGGGCCATTTTTTCACTAATTTTGTATTTTAGTGAAAAATACTAAACTAAAGCCTTTATGTTATGTTTAAAAATACACTTATTTTTGCTATATGCTTGCTTGAAGTTATCACAATAACACAAGCACAAACATGGACCCAAATAGGAAATGATATTGACGGGGAAGCTGCGAATGATTTTTTTGGCAATTCAGTAAGCTTAAATTCTAATGGCTCTACTGTGGCTATAGGTGCTCCTTATAATAGTGGAAATGAAGATAATGCAGGTCATGTACGTATTTACCAAAATCAAAATGGGACATGGGAACAAATAGGTAATGATATAGAGGGGGTAGATGAATATGATAGATTTGGAGAGTCCGTATGTTTAAGTTCAAACGGATTGGTTTTGGCTATTGGTGCTAATCGGAATGATGGGAACGGAGATGATGCGGGTCATGTACGTATATACAAAATACAAGGAGATGAATGTATTCAAATAGGAAATAATATTGAAGGAGAAAATGAAGTTGACAATTTTGGAACTTCGCTAAGTTTAAGTTCAGATGGCTCAATAGTAGCTATTGGTGCACCAAATAATAATGGAAATGGACCAGCAGCTGGACATGTACGAGTTTTCAAAAATCAAGAAGGAACATGGTCTCAAATAGGAAATGATATCGAAGGGGAAACCCAAGGTGATAGATCTGGTAAAGCAGTAAGTTTAAGCTCCGACGGCTCTGTTGTAGCTATTGGAGCCGAGAGGAATGACGGAAACGGAGATAATGCTGGACATGTACGAGTTTTCAAAAATCAAAACGATAATTGGATACAAATAGGTGAAGATATAGATGGGGAAAATGCTGACGACGAATTCGGAGAAACAGTAAGTTTAAGTTCAGATGGCTCAATAGTAGCTATTGGAGCTTCAAATAATGATGATAATGGAATTAACGCCGGTTATGTACGTGTTTTTAAAAATCAAGGAGGTATATGGTCTCAAATAGGAAATGATATTTATGGTGAAGCAGCAGAAGACAATTTTGGATGTTCAGTAAGCTTAAATGCTGATGGTACAATTGTAGCTATAGGGGCCATTGGTAATGACGGAATAGGAAATAATGCCGGTCATGTACGAGTTTTTAAAAATCAAAACAATAATTGGACACAAATAGGAAATGATATAGATGGTGAAGCTTCAGAAGATGGAACAGGGTGGTCAGTAAGCTTAAATAATGACGGTTCGATTATAGCTATTGGGGCTGTTGGTAATGACGAAAATGGAGATTGGTCCGGTCATGTAAGGATTTTTGAAACTACTACTGGAATAAATGAAACCAAAAGTCAAAAAAGCATTACCATTTATCCCAATCCAGCCGAAAATACCCTGTACCTGCAATCAGTAAAAGAGAGTATTCAAAGTTTTGAGATTATTGATATCAAGGGCAAGTGTCTCAGGCAATGTCCAGTCAATGCAAAACAATCCCAGATTACTATATCAGGCTTATATAATGGCATGTACTTTATCCGTATTCAAACGGATATCGGTACAATTGAGAGAAAAATAATCAAAAAGTAGGCTTCTGTGAAATAAGTTTAATGAATAGACTTTTCACCAAGCGATTTTGATTTACATGGATACACATACCTGGCCGGAACAAAATAACGCTATTATGACCATTGTCGAAGATGACAAGGTTGATAAAGTACTGGAAGCCATCAAAAAAACTGATGACATCAATGAAGAAGTTGGAATCAGGGCTTTTGTATGGAATATGGAGAAGATGGTGTAGCTGTTTTGTTAACGCTATCCCGGGGGCATCTCTGTTTTTATTTCCCACACTTGTACCGACGCATGACGGTACAAGTGTGGGATAAAATGACTTTTTAGACTGGCCTCATGAATGAATCTGTGTAAAAAATTCAGATAATCACATCAAATGAATTTAGGTTACTATTCATACCGATATGTGTTCACAGATCCAGACCAATGGAAATTATGAGAATCCTATTTAATCATATATCATCCCGCTATCGTGCCTTCGTGCTATCGTGCTATCATGCTATCATGACTTTGCGGTGAGGAGTTACTTTTGTTGATATTGATTAGTTATGGTTTTAGAAAATCCTTTCGGTTTTGAGTGCCTGTATTTGAACTGCGAAGTACAGTGGTAAGGAAATTAAATTATAGTGGAACTCTGTTTTTTTCTTTAAATTAACCTTTGCTTTTAAATCTTTTCCCCAAGTAGGTGTATCCATGTTTAATCGAATGCCTGTTTTTTTGTTCTTTTCAGCGAGAAATACATGGAGGGATTTGAGACTGCCTGTTTTGCCTGCTTTAATTTCTAATGGGATTACCTGATTTTTAATCTGAAGTAAACAGTCGATTTCTGCATTTGAATTTTTAGCTTCCCTTAACCAGTAATTGAGTTTTTGTTCCTGATATGGGGGGGCTGATGAAATTATTTCCTGTAGCGCAAATTGTTCTGCTATACTGCCTTCAAAGGCGGTTACAAGCTCATCCAAACCGATGAGTTTAATGCCGGCAATGTGATTTAGTAATCCGATGTCCATGAATACCGGCTTAAAAACATCTTGATTTTCCAATTGTTTCAGGGGAACTTCTGATGCTTTTGTGTGTCTGACAAGATGAATAATTCTGCTCATCTCAAGTTTTAAAAAAGCTTCTTTCAAATGTTTTGATTGTGCATGACGATTAACATGTGTATATTTCACCTTTTTACCAATATTGTTTGCTGTATAGCGGAGTATATCACGTAAGTATTCTTGTTCTTTGCGTGTGCCATATTTGGAAAAATCATATTCAATGGAAGAAATCAGGTTGGCATGATATTTTTCTATTCCGGATAAGTCGTTTTCTGTAACATAGTAGTTTACAGCTTCAGGCATGCCACCAATAAAGAAGTAGGTTCGCAGGTATTCAGAGATCTTTTTATGCAATGCATCACTGATTGCTTCACCGATTTGATATTTTTTGATGTAATCCACATAACCCTGCTTATTGTTTGCCATTAAAAATTCAAAAAAGTTCATTGGATACATATATGCAAACTCAACCCTTCCTACCGGCATTGAATATGACATTTCGTTCAAGCTGTGATCAAGCAGTGAACCTGCTGCGATTATATGTAAATCAGGATTTTGTTTATAAAAATAACCCAGTGATACTATGGCCTCAGGACAGGATTGTATTTCATCAATAAACAATAAACATTCACCTTCTCTGAATGTAAAATTATAAATTAATGAAAGCTCATTTAATATTACTTCCGGTTTTCGTGATGTAAAAATTGAATGTAATTCCTGTTCCTGTTCAATGTTTATTTTTAAATAATCACTAAAGTTTTCCTGCGCAAATTTATCCACACTGTAAGTTTTACCTACCTGTCTTGCGCCCCTTAATATTAATGGTTTCCGGTGTTTGCTTTCTTTCCATTCAGAAAGGTATTTTTCTATTTCTCTGTACATATGCTTCTGTTTTCTTGACACAAATATAAAACACTATTGGATATTAACCAAATAAATTTAAAAACACTATTGGATTACGATATAAAAAATAAATAACACTATTGGATTTAAGGTCAATCGCTCTTAAAACGGATATATACTTCATCAGCCTGAATACTGAAAAGGGTAAACTGGTCAAAAAGCTCGTTATCAAATAAATTCTTCTTCGCTTTTCGCGAATCTGAATTTAGGCTTCTCGCTAAGCGATTCAGATTCGCTTAGCGAGAAGCGGGTACTTTCTGCTGATTTTTGCTTTAAGCAAAAACATGAGTATTTTTGTAAAAAACATATATGAACAATATCAATAAGTCATATAAGTATTTGTTACTGATTTGCTTGTTATTCATCTTTGTAAATCCTTTGCAGGCATGTACAACATTCCTGATATCAGGAAAATATACCAAAGATGGGAAGCCCCTTCTGTTTAAAAACCGTGACACCGGATGCATGGACAATGCGCTGGTGCTCTTTGAAGACGGTAAATACAAATACATTGCCATGGTCAATGGCAATGAAAAATGGGATAAGGAAGTCTGGGGCGGATACAATGAAACAGGCTTTGCCATTGTCAATTCTGCTGCATACAACAACAATACCGGAGACACAACAGAACTCAAAGATCAGGAAGGTGTGGTGATGAAAATGGCGCTGCAACATTGCAGAACCTTGCAGGATTTTGAACGTCTGCTTGATACCCTGAACAAACCCATGGGGGTAGATTCAAACTTTGGTGTGATTGATGCTTACGGTGGTGCATCATATTATGAAACCGGGAATTACAATTACAAAAAATTTGATGCCAACGACCCTGATGTTGCGCCTCAAGGGTTTTTGGTCAGAACCAATTTTTCCGTGAGTGGAGATACCACTGAAGGCTATGGATTTATACGGTACAATACAGCTTTCCAGGCGCTCAATGAAGGCCTTGAGCGTAATCAGCTGAATCCGCAATATGCGTTTGATAAACTTTCACGCAACCTTTACCATTCCCTGACAGGAACCAGTCTGCGTGATGATATCCCGGGATCACGGGATACACGTGACCTTCGCTTTTTTATCGATTACATTCCACGGGTATCTACGTCTGCTGCCATGCTGATTGTGGGAACAAATAACGAAAAACAGGCAGATGAAGCCATGATGTGGACCGTACTGGGTTCCCCGCTGTGTTCTGTGGCGGTACCGGTATGGTTATCAGCAGGAAAGCCATTGCCACGCGTACTTGCTATGAACGACAGCCTCAGAGCACCGCTTTGCAATGCCGCTTTGGAATTTAAAAAGGAATGTTTCCCTGTTACACGTGGAAGCGGGGAAAAGTATATTAACCTTTCTGCGGTAATAAACCAGGAACAAACAGGGTATTTGCAATTGTTGAAACCCGTTGAAAACACCATTTTCGAAAAAGCTGAAAAGCTTTGTGTTCACATAGCAAACGGAACCAAATCACATGATGACATTCAGGCATTTTACACCTGGGTAGATGCATATCTGAACAACTCATACAAGGAAAAATTCGATTGTTCCCTTGTGAAAAAATAAGCATCAAATAAGGTTTTGAAACGCAAACACAAGCACCATGAGAATCTGGTCACTTCATCCGCAGTATCTTGACGCAAAAGGACTGGTTGCGCTCTGGCGTGAAACGCTACTGGCAAAACAGGTGCTCGAAGGCAAAACAAGGGGGTATAAACATCATCCGCAACTTGTGCGTTTTCGACAGGTGGAAAAACCTGCGGATGCTATCCATTATTACCTGGAAATTGTGTGGGAAGAGGCCGGCAAAAGGAATTACAATTTTGATAAAAACAAATTCATAACCGTATCCAAACCGCCAAAAATTCCGGTCACAAAAGGCCAGGTGGAACATGAAGCAAAACATTTGCTGAATAAATTGCATGCACGTGATTACAATGCATATTTGAAATATAAAGATGAGACGGACATTAAGCTGAACCCTTTGTTTTATTTGGTTGAAGGAAGCGTTGAGCCATGGGAAAAAGTGAGTTTGTAATACCGATATGTGTTCAATCCTGCTTGCTCTGCCGCAAGAAGAGGGGTGACAGGAAGCAATGAACGCAACTTTGTATAAAATGTGCATTGTTATGAGTGAATAAACAAGAATCCCTGCCGGATAACAGGGAGTTTCAGTTTGTTACTTATTTGTTATTTACTTTATGAATTCTTTCAACCATAGAAACGTTATCAGCATCAATATTCTACCTGATGCATCAGTGATGAAGATGATCAAAGTCTAAATAGTGTCTGTCCATAATGTCCGATTTCTGCGTTACGC
>JBNJGX010000005.1:0-33046 GCA_051748025.1 Bacteroidota bacterium | reverse complement strand
AATAACATCACCTTAAAATGCAAAAATACAAAGAAAAGTTGTACAGTCATTTTTCAAACAGTCAGGATTGTGCCTTTTCACAAATAATTCAAGTAAGCTTGTGCAGGCCTAGTAATTATATAAATATAAGCATGAAGGAACACATCAAATAGTTAAAAAAAGGTAACTTGATTGATTATCTCACATGCAAAATTCACAATAAAATCAATTTTAGGCGCGTTTTCTGTCTAAATATCATAATTTTGTGATATTAAAGAAAACCCTGAAAATGCTTCTACTTAAATGGTATTTCAACAAATAAAAATAGTTATAAAAGCGATTCAGTAAGATGAATGAAGATTTTTCTAAATACAATGGAAAAGATACAGTACTGAGGAAAGCACAATTACGTTTGCTTGAGATATTTATTGAGGTAGATAAAATTTGCAAAAAACACAATATTCCATATTGGATTGATGGTGGAACAACCTTGGGAGCAGTACGCCATGGTGGTTTTATTCCATGGGATGATGACGTTGATATTGCTTTATTACGAAAAGATTATCTGAGACTTATAAAAGTGCTTGAACAAGAATTGCCAGAAAACCTTGCATTGCAAAACCATAAAAATGAAAAGCATTTTCATATGCTATACTCCAGGGTTGTAGATAAAAACTCAATAGCTGACTATGGTGATTTTTCAGCACAATTCAGGAACCATTTTAAACATAAAGGGCTTTTTCTGGATATTTTTTACATCGACAGAGGAAATTTGAGCTTAAAGCGCTTTGTGGATTTTTTTTACCTCACATCTTTCAGAATTATCCGTAAACATAATAAAAGGGGAAACAATAAGCTTATATTATTTATGGGACATATAGTGTGGGTTTTATCATGTTTATTGGTTTCATTTTTAAGGTTTATGTCTTTCTTGTTTCCGGCTGATAAGTTAATTTATGGATATGGGATCCCTTATAACTGGGAATTCCGGAAAAGTGAAATACTCCCCGAAAAACCCATAAAATTTGAAGGCGTTAATGTTTACGGACCAAAAGATACGCATGCATATTTAAAAAGATGCTTTGGTAATTACATGGAACTTCCACCTGTTGATCAACGGCCAACACATGCAGAAAGAATTAAGATTTATTAACACTTAAAATTTATATTAATGAGGAGAAAGCCAAATTTTTTTATTATCGGAGCTGCAAAAAGTGGTACCACATCGCTCTACCATCATCTGAAAAATCATGACGACATTTTTTTCTGTGAACATAAAGAACCATATTTCTTCTCAACTAAATATGTCAGTTTACCTCATCATGGAAAGGAAGATGAGATTAATGACAAAAAAAGAGTCGGCATACCCACCCTTAATGATTATCTTAATTTATTCAAAGGTGTTACTGATGAGAAAATTATTGGTGAAGCATCCACTGATTATTTATATTTTTATCAAGTAGCAGGAGATATTAAAGCCATGAATCCAAATGCTAAGATTCTTATAAGCTTAAGAAACCCTGTAGAAAGAGCTTATTCAGCTTATCTCCATCAAATCAGCAAAGACAGAGAAACATTATCATTTTCAAAAGCACTTGAAGAAGAAGAAAACCGGATAAAAAACAATTATAGCTTTATTTGGAGGTATAAGCAAGTAGGATTATATTATAAACAGGTTAAAAACTACCTTGATGTTTTTGGGACTGAAAACGTAAAAATTATCTTGTTTGATGATATAAAAAATGATATTACTTCCGTTGTGCATGAGGTGTTGGAATTCCTTGAAGTAGATACAAATTTAAAAGTTAACGCATCTGAAAAGCATAGAGCTACAGGGGTATACAGATTTAAAAAAATAAACGAATTTTTCTATAAACCAAGCATCCCCCGAAAAATACTCCAAATGTTATTAACACAAAAAGCACGCAATCATTTGTTGGTAAAATTAACAGATCTAAATTTAAAAAAACCACAAATGGATTCCGCCACAAGAAAGTATCTGATTGAATATTTTAAAGAAGATATCAGAAAAACAGAAAAATTAATTAACAGAAACTTAGAACACTGGTTGAAATAGTTTCTAAAGAACGGTATTGGTAACTGTTAACTGAAATTAAACCAGGTACTAATAACAAATTATCATTGTGTATTATTGATTTTTTCCCTTAATTGCAGGAGAAAACATTAGAATCAACAAGCAAATAGTAATAATAAACTGAAAAGAGAATTAAAATGCAAGCAATTATTTTGGCAGCAGGAATGGGAAAAAGACTAAAGGAATTAACTGAGGAACGCACCAAATGCATGGTTGAAGTTAATGGAACTACCCTAATTGAACGGATGCTTTTACAGATAGATCAAGTTAACTTATCCAGGGTGGTTATTGTTGTTGGTTATCATGGTAAGGAGCTGATTGATTTTATATTAAGTCTAAACATCAGCACCCCCGTTACCTTTATTCATAACGAAATTTACGACAAAACAAACAATATTTATTCATTGTATCTGGCAAAAGATTATTTGTTAAATGACGACACATTACTTTTTGAGTCTGATTTGATTTTTGAGGATAATGTTTTAAAAAAATTAATTGACGCTCCTTACCCAAATTTGACATTGGTTTCTAAATATGAAAGTTGGATGGATGGAACTGTCGTTACAATTGATAATGATAATAATATCAAGAGCTTTTTGGACAAAAATAATTTTGATTTTAATGATATCTCTGAATACTACAAAACCGTTAATATTTATAAATTCAGTAAAGAATTTTCGAACTCCCATTATGTGCCTTTTCTTGAAGCATATAGTAAAGCCCTTGGAAATAATCAATACTATGAACAAGTATTGAAAGTAATAACCCCGTTAGACAAGCCTGAAATAAAAGCTTTGCCCCTTGATGATGAAAAATGGTACGAAATAGATGATATACAGGATCTGGATATAGCAGAATCAATTTTCAGTAAATCTGATTCTGACAAACTGCAAAAAATACAAAAAAGATATGGCGGTTATTGGAGATATCCACAATTAATTGATTTCTGTTATCTGGTAAATCCTTATTTTCCGCCCCCCAAGCTTATTGATGAGATTAAAGTGAATTTTGAACAGCTATTAACAGAATATCCTTCAGGAATGGATGTAAACAGTTTATTAATAGCAAAATATTATGGTTTAAAAAAGGAGCATGTTTGTGTTGGCAATGGAGCTGCGGAATTAATTAAATCAATCACATCAAAATTGTCAGGGAAATTTGGAATTATTATTCCAACATTTGAAGAGTATCCAAACAGAATAACGAATGAAAACACTATTCATTTCAAACCTGAGAATGAAAATTTAACCTATGATGTACAGGATTTAATGCACCATTTTGGTAAACCAGAAAATAAAATATCAAATTTAGTTTTAGTGAATCCTGATAATCCATCAGGGAATTATATCAACAAAAGGGATGTTTTAAAACTAATAAGCTGGGCAAAGGATAAAAACATTAAAATCATTGTTGATGAATCTTTTGTTGATTTTACTGAAACAGAAAATGTCGAATCTTTATTGGAAGGGGATATTTTAAATGAAAACCCAAACTTAATTGTAATAAAAAGTATTTCTAAATCATTTGGAGTCCCCGGTTTAAGATTAGGCCTGGCAGCATCTTCAAACCCAGACATTGTAAATTTTATGAAAAAAGACCTTGCCATTTGGAATATCAATTCATTTGCAGAATTTTATTTACAGGTCTTTGAAAAATATAAAGATGATTATTGGAGCGCGATTGAAAAATTCAAAACCATAAGAAATGAATTCATGGGAAACCTGAAAAACATAAAAACAATCAGAACCATTCCCACACAATCAAACTATATTTTATGCGAAGTTTATGGGTCAGCCAAAAGGCTTACAGAAAAACTTTTAAATGATTACGGCATCCTGGTTAAAGATTTATCAGATAAAAAAGGTTTTGATAACAGGCAATATATTCGAATAAGCATTAAAACACAGAAAGAAAACAACAAATTAATCAATGCCCTTCAACAAATCGATTTATGAATGCTTAGGCATTGTCACAAAATAACCTGAACATTTAAGCTCGTTCTTTTTGCTTTTTACTTCGTTATAAAAACTTTAAATAAACTGTGGCTATTCGCAGTTTTTATGCCTTGTAAAAAAACAAAAATAACTTCGCCTATTCTGTTCACTTTATTTCGTAACAACACCTTAGTGTGAAAATGTAAAAATCCTCCTGATTTGAAAGTAAGATAAAATCCGCCGGAAATTTGACCGTTTGAATGCATTATCATTACAAGTGTTTTCATGGTTTAAAAACATACAATTGTTTTGTTTTGTTTTTGTTTATGAAAATCTTCAATCAGTTTTGTTACTTGCATAGACGTTTTTCGGCTGTGTTTCCAGCTTTCTTTTTTCCCTTTGCGTATCAGGTTCATGAATTCAGCAAGCTCATACCTTAACCCGTCGCCATAAAATTTATGGAAATATTTACTGTTGTCAGCAGGATTTTCAAACCTTACCTCAAATTCCTGTGTTTTCCACCATGGTGCAGGAACATATATATAACCTTTTGTACCTGAAATCACCATTGCCCCTTCTGACTTTACCCCGAGCCCGGTTTTAGCAGTTGCCATAGCATGTTTGTAATTAAGATGAATGCGGGTGTACAAGTCAATCCCGTTTTCCATATAGGCAAAAAACTGTTTATCTACAGGTTCTCCAAGCAGTTGAACAATGGCTGTAAGCGGATAGGTTGCCAGTTCATTGACGCTGCCACCGTATGCATTCGTTTGCATTTCCCTGCTTTTGGGGTCAGCAAGTTTAGTAAAGCATGCTTCAACATCTTTAATTTTGCCGATAATACCTGATTTAGCAATTTCCACCAGACGGATAAAACCGGGCGCAAAAGCAGTTTTTATCCCTTCAGTAATAACACAATTATGGGCATCTGCAAGCCCATACAATGATTCCAGTTCCTTTGATTTTAGCACAATGGGCTTTTCACAAAGCACATGTTTTGATTGCATCAGCGCCTTCTGTGCCATCTCATAATGATACTGATGTGGAGCGGCAATATATACGGCATCCACATGCTCAAGCAATGCATCAAAATTGCTTGTGTGAAAATACAATTCATGTTTTTCAGCAAAGGCTTTAGCTGTTTCTGTATGTGCCGAGCAGACCCCTGTGATTTGACAACCACTGACAAATTTCGACTCCGGAATAAACCGGTTGGCAATACGCCCTGCCCCAACAATACCAATGTTAATATTTTTATGCTTCTCGTTTCTTAATTCTGTGCTCGAAATGTTTTTTGTTCTGTCAAGGTAAACAACTTCACAATATTCCTTCAGGTAATCAAACTTCCCAAGCCAATCCGAACCAATTACAAATACATCAACATTGTATTTCTGAACATCAGATATTTTCTGCCCCTGATAATTTTCAACAATAATGGTATCTGCCAAACCGGTTTTTCGTACATTTTCTATCCGCCGCTCAAGGCTTTCTTCTACATTTAGTTTTCCCCTGTCAATATCATATTGCTCGGCTGTTACACCAACAATCAATTTATCTCCAAGTGCTTTTGACCTTTTTAAAATATTGATATGCCCTTTGTGTATCAGGTCAAATGTACCGTATGTGATTACAGTTTTCATGTTATGTCTTTTTTAACGTTTGCGTTATCCCATTATTGCAAATTAATGCGTGATGTATTGGTAAATTCTTTCTGATGATTGGCCGTCTTTATGTTTATAGGCTAAATCTGATATCTTTTGACGTGCTTCCCTGTAATTTGCTCCTTCCGTTAATAATTCTGTTTTCAATACGTCATATAAATCATCCATACTATATACTTTCGGGCCGGGTGACATATCAAGAAAATCCTTTCTTAATCCGGCTTCCGATTTTTTGTATTGTTCATAATCAGGAATAAAAAATACCATCGGTTTATCTCTGAGGATATAATCCATAACAATTGATGAGTAATCGGTCAACATCATATCACTGATGCACATCAAAGGATAAATATCCTTGTATTTATTGTAATGAAAAACCCGGCTGTATTCCTGCCGGCTTGAGACCCGTGTTAATACATGGTGTTTTATGACAAATAAAAAGTTATTTTTTTCTGCAAAACGGTTTATCCCGTCCAGGTTCAATAAATCCATACTCAGATTTTCCCGGTAAGTGGGGGTGTATAAAATAATTTTTGCTTCATACCGGCTTTTTAAATCTTTCAGTTGGGTATAAATCTTTTTATCGGTATTAATCAGGTCAAGCCCTTGCGGGTTTCTGAAAAAAATGTCATTTCTGGGTTGCCCCAATGGCAGTATGTGTTTGTAGCGGAATGCATCACTGTAAAGATGTTTACTGTAATATTCAGATGTAGAAGTAATGAGTTCGTATTTGACAAATTGTCCCCGCAAAATACCATACCATATTTTCAAGGGTTTAATTTTAGATTTACGGAAAACATCTGTTGCCAGTTCAATCTTTTTTGAGCTGATGCCGTGCCACAATTGTATTTTTTTTGCTTTGAAAGAGAAATAAAACTTAAAATTATAAAACCATGTGGCAGTATCAACAATAATATATTCAGCATGCAGCAAAAGCAAAACAGCCTTCAGTGAAGGATAAGCCAGGCTGCCAGGGATGTTTTTCATGTAACCGGGGTCAGTTTCATACAAAAAGTAAGCAGTTTTATGTTTGTTATTAATTAGGTAGGTGTAAAAATATTTTGTGTTATCTGAAAACTGATTGGCATCTCTGCTGATGACAATCATGAGCCCTTTTCTTTTCCGGAAAAGAAAGCCAAAAGGAACAATCAGCAGCCATCCGGGCAGGATTGATATTATGCTAAGCAGTCGTTCCTTAATCTTCATTGGGTGACAATTTGTAACAATTTGATGTTTTAAATAACAAAAGTAAAAACAAATATTGAGATAATCATGGTTCCGGTAGTGGCAATAATTATATTTATGGAAATCTTGTTACGGATAGTAACTTACGATAAAAGCTTCAATCAGAAATTAAGGAATAAAAAAGACGATATAATAGTAAGTAAAATATGCCAAAAGAAAAATCAGGCCATGCCACCACTTAATACTGGCTTTTTTTACAGGTTGCATAAAGATAAATAAGAGCAGGGCAATGCCAAATACCCAGTACCAGTCAAAATTCAGGGTTTTCTCATTCACGGTCAGGACAGTATCAGGATTATTATCAACAGCCGTAACAATCGATGTGACGCCAAGTATGCCGAAAAGGTTAAATATATTTGACCCGATAAGGTTTCCGACAGAAATGTCCAGTTCTTTTCGAACGGCTGCCATCAGGGAGGTTGCCAGTTCAGGCAGACTGGTGCCGAAAGCAATAACCGAGACGGATATTATCCGCTCGCTTACGCCCCAGGCTGATGCAATTATGCTTGCATTGGTTACCAAAAGATTAGAGCCAAGTATTAACCCACCAATGCTGCCAACCACTATACCGAGTGATGTTAATGTATTGAAAGGTGGAATTTCTTTTATTTTCCCGCGCATTTCTATTCTTGAAGAATGTATGGATAAAAAAACATATCCCACCAATAAAACAACGAAAACAACGCCTTGCCACAATAATAAAACATCATTAAGCAGTGAGAACAATAAAAACAAAACAGTGGCAAACATCATCACTGACCAGTCAAACCGTATGGTTTTGCGTGATACAGGTATGCTGATAAAAAGTGCGGTAAAGCCCAGTACAAGTGCAATGTTTGCAATGTTTGAACCCATCACATTACCAACACTGATATCCGGGTGTCCGGTGACCGCGGCATTTAAACTAACCACCAACTCCGGAGCTGAGGTACCCAGGGAAACAATGGTAACACCAATAACCAAAGGAGAAACGTGAAATCGCTTGGCCAGAGAAGAGCCGCCACGCACAAGCCAGTCGCCGCTAAATGCAAGTAACACCAAACCAATTAATAACAAAAAATACGGCAGTATCATAAAAGACAAAATTAAGATTATTCCTGTATTCTTTTTGTGTTTTTGCCCAAAATGTTATCTGGTAACAAAAGTAGGGCTGCGATTAATCGCATCCCTACTTTTGTTGATATCCATTTATTTTTTTTATATTCACACTGTTTCGTCGTAAAACAATAAATAACGAATGATTTTCAGAAACAGGATAAAAAAATTTGTGAACAAAATAATTTTTAATTGGTAAATTAGTTGTATGTAAAAAATTAAAATGTAAATTTGTAAAAACAACGTATGAAGTTACCACAAAAAATTGAACCATGTCCGATACTTGATGCTTTGGTAGAAGTACGGTTTAAGCCTAAAATCAACAGGGAGGCAGTATTTGGTCTGTTATACAATTCCCTTAAGTCGGATTTTAAAAAGGTAGATACGTTGCCTATTATGCAATTACCTGACCAGGTGAGGGTTTCTGATCCGAAATTTCAATTTAAACCCCACTACAGACTTAGCGGTAAAGATATTGTTGTTCAAATAGGGCCGGATGTTATAAGCATAAGCTCATTCCCTGAATATATCGGATGGAAGGCTTTTTCCACGAAAATATATAATATTATGAATAAAATTCAGGAGGTGGATATCATTGATTCTATTGTACGTGTAGGTATTCGGTATATCAATTTTTTTAGTGGTGATGTTTATGATAATATTAATTTAAAAGTTTTACTGAATAATGAAATAATTGATTACCAAAATACAATTATAAGAACAGAAATAAAGCAAGGTGACTTTAACAGTACATTGCAGATTGCTAATAATGCAGAAAATAAAGGAAAGGCAGGATCTGTTATTGACATTGATACTTTTGTTAAAGGCAACATTGATGATTTTTTTAACAGAAAAAAAGAAATTATTGAAAATGGACACGAAAAAGAAAAAGCGTTGTTTTTTAGCTTGTTAACAGAAAAGTTTTTACAAAAATTAAATCCGGAATATTAAATGGCAACTTATACAAATACCACTTTAACAAAGCTTATTGTTATAACGAGCTTGAGCACCAGTGTCGTAAGTTTACCATACGATAATTTGGAAAATTTAATCCCGGAAAAAAGAGCAAATTATAAAAAGGATATGTCACAAACTACAGATTGGAGAGAAAAAGCCTTCAATATTGACTCAGGTTACACCCTTCAAGATGAGGATGAAAAGAAAATGCAGGCAATAGTAGATTTTTCAAAAGAAATTATTGATAACTCAAAAGATATTGACAGTGAATATGTTGATATCGTTAATGAGAATTTCTGGGAATTAATATGACCTTTGATGATATAAAAATTTACCTGCCCAAATTTTTATCTGAAGAATCTGACTCAGAATTGTTTCAGGGGTTAAAGGATTTTCCAGACAACATTGATTCACGTATATATACAAATTATTTAAAACAATCCAAAATAATTTTTCAGGGTGATGGCTTAAGGGATATGTTAGTATTTAACTTACCTGACACTAAAATAAAGCCTGCTCCAGCTATTGTCTTTTCTAATACATGTGATATTGACACTTCGCATAAACGTAACTTTCCTTCACAAATAGTATATGCTCCAATTTTTAATCTTAATAAATACAGAGACAAACTCATAAAACAATCAGAAAAATCAGAACAACAAATAAACTCTCACATTGAGGCTATAAAAAAACAATGGATTACACAGATTTTTTTCTTGCCAAAACTTCAGGGTATTATTGAAGATTCAATAGTATTCCTTGACCGTGTCTGTAATTGCCCTAATGATTTTATCAAAAGAAAAAATCTTGATAAACAAAAATTATTCATACTCAGCGATTATGGTGCTTATTTATTTTTATTAAAACTATCAATCCATTTTACAAGGATCCAAGACAAAGTTGAAAGAAAAAGTGTTAGATTGTCTTAATCACATCCCTGCTTTTGTTGATATCCATTAAATTTTTTATATTCACAATATTTCGTCATAAAACAATATAACATGAAAAATATCCTGGTAAAACAAAAACAGTTTTTTGAAACCGGCAGTACCAAAACAAGAGCTTTCAGGAAAAGCATGCTACAGATATTGCATACCTGTGTACGTGATAATCTGGATGACATCAGTCAGGCCCTGTACGATGACCTTGGTAAATCAGCCTTTGAATCTTACGCTACCGAAATAGGGTATGCCCTTGAGGAAATAACCCGGCAGAAAAAATCCCTTAAAAAATGGAGCCGCCGAAAACGGGTTAGCACAAATCAATTGGTAAATTTCTGGTCACAAAGCCGCATTATCCCGGAGCCCTACGGACAAGTATTGATCATTTCACCCTGGAATTATCCCGTTAACCTTACCCTCACACCACTGGCATCAGCCATTGCAGCAGGAAATGTTATAAGCATCAAACCTTCAGAGTTTTCGGTTAACACTTCGGCACTGCTTGAAAAACTTTTCAAACAATATTTTCCGGAAAACTACATCCATTTATTTCAGGGTGATAAAGAAGTTTCTCAGGCTTTGCTGGACAAAAACTGGGATTACATTTTTTTTACCGGCAGCCCGCAGGTGGGAAAAATTGTTATGCAAAAAGCCGCTGAAAACCTCACACCGGTAACGCTGGAATTGGGCGGAAAAAGTCCGGTATATGTTGACAAAAGTGCCAATATAAAACTTGCTGCCAAACGCATTATCTGGGGAAAACTCCTGAATGCCGGACAAACCTGTATTGCACCTGATCATGTGTATGCTGATGATAACATAACGGATGACCTGATTGATGCAATGATCAAATATATCCATGATTTTTGGGGCGAAGAACCATGTGATCATCCTGATTATCCAAAAATCATCAATAAAGAAAAAGCGGAACGACTGAAAAATCTACTCAACAATTGCGACATCATACATTCAGGAAAAACAGACGTGGAAAAACAAAAAATAAGTCCGGTCATTGTTAAAAACTGTCCTGAATCACACCCACTGATGCAGGAAGAAATTTTCGGGCCCCTATTGCCTGTCATTTCTGTTAGTTCGGATGAGGAGGCCATTAAAAACATCAAATCAAGGCCTAAACCTTTGGCTTTATACCTGTTTACAACCAATAAAAAGCAACAAAGAAAATTCGAAAAAGAAATCAGCAGCGGAGGCATGTGCATCAATGATACTATCATGCACATTACCAACTCACGTTTGCCTTTTGGTGGAGTGGGAAACAGCGGCATGGGTTCTTATCACGGGAAAGCAGGTTTTGATGCATTTACGCATTACAAGTCCCGCCTGAAAAAATCGAATCTGACAGATCCTGCATTGCGCTATCCTCCCTATACAGCTTTTAAACTCAAGCTGGCTAAACGGGTACTCAGATAAATAAACTGGTACTTTTTCAGCGGGTTATTTTGCCATTAGGGCTAATCTTTCTAAGTGTATTTCTGGATTGCGAACGAAATGATCTAAACCGTGGTTTTAAACTGCTCAAGGAAACGCTTATCATTTTCAAAATACAAGCGCAGATCGTTAATACCATATTTCAGCATGGCAATACGTTCAATGCCCATGCCGAAGGCAAAGCCGGAATATATCTCCGGATCAATGCCTGCACTTTCAAAAACATTTGGGTCAACCATACCACAACCAAGGATTTCAAGCCAGCCGGTATATTTACAAACATTACATCCTTTGCCGCCACAAAGCGAGCAGGAAACATCCATTTCTGCAGAGGGTTCTGTAAAAGGGAAATAAGAAGGCCGCAGGCGGATTTTTGTATTTTCTCCAAAAAACTCACGGGCAAAATACAGCAATGTCTGTTTCAAATCAGCAAAGGAGACCCCTTTGTCAACATAAAGCCCTTCAATTTGATGAAATTGACAATGGGCACGTGCTGAAATGGCTTCATTGCGATATACACGCCCGGGTGTAATGCTGCGAATGGGAGGTTCCATGTCCTGCATTTCCCTGGTTTGTGATGATGATGTATGTGTGCGCAGCAATACATCGGGATTTTTTTCTATAAAAAAAGTGTCCTGCATCTCCCGTGCCGGATGCTCAGGGGGAAAATTCAGTAAGCCAAAATTGTGCTCATCATCTTCTATTTCCGGGCCGTCGGAAATTACATAACCAAGCCGTTTGAAAATTTCGATCATTTCTCTACGTACATGAGAAAGGGGATGTCTTGTGCCACATTCAGTTTTATACCCGGGCCTTGTCAAATCAAGATTTGAATAATTCTGTTTTTCTGATGTAAATTTTTTCTGCAGATCTTTAATTTTATTTTCAGCCAGGGTTTTTAATTCATTAATTTGTTTCCCAAACTTTTTTTTGTCTTCGGTGGGAACATCGCGAAAAGCTTTGAATAAAGCAGGAATTTCTCCTTTTTTTGACAGCATTTTCAGGCGAAATGCTTCAAGTTCTTCCTCAGTGTTTGCCTGAAAATTTTGAATTTCCTGTTTTAAAGCTTCAATTTTTTCTTTCATAATCCAAGAAAATTATTTTTATAAAAATACAAAGTAAATATGAAAAGATCATTTTTTACTGAACAGGTTTGAAAACCATCCACCGGAATCCGGCAGATGTTTCTTTTTATATTCTTTCCATTCTTTTTCAGTCAGGTATTCTGTATGCAGTATGTAAATATCTTTCAATGGCCTGTCACGGATATCTGTTCTGATCTGTGAAATTTCTTCAACCACATCCATGCCTGCAATGACTTCTCCAAACACCGTATAATCGCCATCCAGATGCGGACTTCCGCCTTTTGTTTTGTACAATTCACGCTGTTCGGCCGTAATATCAAAAAGCTCAACACTGTCTGCTTTGATCATGGGTTTTACTTTTTCTTTCAAATCGAGGAAAATTTCATTAAAAGCCTCTCGTTTGCCGTGCCGCCTCAATGAATCCATTTTTTGACGCAATGCCGTTTTTCCGGTTTCTTCAAGGTAATTATTGATATAATCCTGGTATATTGAAACATTTTTCCGTTTTATCAACAAATCTAATTCTTCATCAACCCATTTTTTACCATCAACAATATAAAACTGCGATCCTGAAGAACGTTTTTCAGGGTTATCTTTATCGGATTTCCGTGCTGCACCCAATGCACCCCGTTTATGGTAGAGACCTTCAACAATCTCTGACTCTATAGTATAACCCGGGCCGCCATTTCCCAGTCGTTTTTCACGGGGGGCATCCTTAGATTCCGGGTCACCTGCCTGAATAATAAAATCTTCGATAACACGGTGAAATAATAAACTATCATAAAATGTTGAATCTGCCAGTTTTAAAAAATTATCACGGTGTTTTGGTGTTTCATTGTAAAGTTTTACAACAATATCCCCTTTATTTGTGGTTATTAAGACTTTTTTTTCCACCGGGCCCTTTGGTCGAAATAAAGCACATGATGATATTAGCAGGACTAAGCCTGCAAAAACAAATATTTTTCTCATTTTAATCTTTTCTTGAATATTTAAAAAAAAATTTCTATTATTGTAGGTCACAAATTTAACCAATTTAGTTTGTCATGAAACAATATTACATTAAGATTCTGCGCGGTGTTATTTTTACAGGTGTTATTTTAACCCTTTTTGCATGCCCGAAAACGGAGCCTCCCAAAGCCATTATTTCTGTTTATGACCAAGATGGAGAACCTGTTGAAGAGGCGATGGTGGTTATAAAAGCAACAGATTCTGACAGCACATCAACACGTATTTACCTTTCATCAGGGGTTAAAGAAATTGCCGATACTTCTTATACAGATAACGAGGGAAAAGTGAGAAAAATATTTCTTTACGAATCAATTTACCGTGTTGAAGTAACCAAGCATGGTGGCTACGATAACCCGACAAGAAGAGGCATTGGTGTGTTGATACTTGAACAAGATGAAATATATGAAGAAGATATTACAATAACACCACAAACAACTTTTTAATATGAAACGTATCTGTTTATTTTTATTAGCTTTATGCTTGATGCTTAATGCATTGGCTCAGACAACTTTTGAAGCAGAAGATTATCCTGAGGTAGGTGATACATACCAAAAAATTAAGTATTTTAATAATCCCGGTGATGAACCTGCTTTTTTAAGCTCTTTTGAAAGCGGGGAAAATTATGTGTTTGATACCGTGGGTGATTTTGTAGATTATAGTCAGGATTCTGTGTTATTTCTTAATCCCGTGCAACATGATACTGCCGGCATTTTTCCCAACGCAACACATCTGATGCGACAAGGCAACCAGGATATCTATATTAACAAAACAGACCAGGCTGCACTGGCCATAGGTTTTGCCGGAGATATGTTTGAAATGGACATGGAAATCCCCATGGTAGCTGATTCAGCTTTAAAACTGATGGAATTTCCAACCACTGAACAAACCGCTTTTAGTGATGATACTTATAGTGAAGAAAAAATGCCGGTAGAGGATCTGGAACATGTTATCCCGCCTGATTATTACGATGATTTTGCCTCTTATTTTGATTCAGTAAAAATTACGCTTAGTGTGGAAATAGAAACTGAAATCAGTGGAGAAGCCGAAATAGAGGTAACTGATATCCCCCATGCTGTCGGGGGCGCATATAACTGTTTACAGGAAAATTCACGGCAGGTAAGGGTTATAGATGTGTATGGCAAGTCTCTTATGAACGGGGAATGGGTGCCCCTGGGTGATGTATTTGGTAGTATGTTACCAATGGATTTACCCATTATTGATACCACACATAACATTAATTTCTGGAACCCTGAATTTGCAATCCCCTTTGTTCAACTGGAAACCAGTGCCGGGCATGATACAGTTCATTCTGCCAGTTTCCATTACACCGAAGAATCCGGGATTAATAGCAAAAAACTTTTAACACTGAATATTTATCCAAATCCGGCTTCCAGTAAGGTTTCTGTGAATCTTGGTGATGATTATAATGATGTTACTTATTTGGAAATCCGAAATATTCAGGGAAAAGTTGTAAAAAAATTAGAGGTAAACACAAAGTTTTTTACTTTTGCAACCTCTGATTTACCCAATGGTTGGTATCTCATCAATGCTCTTAACAATAATGGTGCAATCACAGCCAAACAAAAGCTGATGATTATCAAATAATGCTTGTCCATAAAGTCAGTGTTTAGTTCATAATGTTCAAGATCAAGGCGTGTGAAAATTTTAAACCGCAGTATACTAAGGTATTCGAGGATTTAAAATTTGAGCAACAACGAAGATATTGGACATTATGGACAAACACTAAATAAATGGTTTTATGTTTGGGGTATTAGCTCAGTTGGCTAGAGCGCGTGACTGGCAGTCACGAGGTCAGCGGTTCAAGCCCGCTATACTCCACTGATCGACAAAATTCTTTTTTTTTGAGACAGAAATGTAAGGGAGAGGGAGCTCTCCCTTTTTAATTTGTTGAAAAACCTTGATCTTTACTTAATGAGCAAGATTTTTTTCATTACCAGTATGACAATTTAAATATTAGACATAATAATAATTATAAGTAAACTTTTTACCTTATGGATACAAAAAATAAAGGATTTGACACCCGGCTAATACATGCCGGTGATTTTGATGACCAATTTGGGTCAGCAGTTGTACCGATTTATCAAACCTCAACCTTTTCTTTTAAAAATGCCGACCATGGTGCCAGATTATTTAAAGGCGAAGAGAAAGGCCACATCTATACGCGCCTTTCCAATCCAACCATAGAGGCTTTGGAAAATAAACTGGCAGCCCTGGAAAATGGGAAGGGTGGTATTGCACTGGCAAGCGGCATGGCTGCAGTGTCAACAATTTATGCGGCGTTTCTTGAAAAGGATGATCACATGATCAGCACACATGCAGTATATGGTCCCACCCGTATTTTGATGGAAACCATTTATTCGAAATTTGGTATTGAATCAACATATATGGATACATCCAATCCGGCAGAGGTAGAAAAAGCCATCCAGAAAAATACCAAGCTTATTTTTCTCGAAACCCCGGCTAATCCTACCATGGAGCTGTCAGATATTGAAAAGATATCTGAAATTGCCCATAAACACAATGTGCCGGTTGTGGTTGATAATACCTTTAGCAGCCCGTATTTGCAAAAACCACTGGATTTAGGGGCTGATGTCGTTATGCATTCCCTTACAAAATTCATCAATGGCCATGCAGATGTGGTTGGTGGAGCTATAATTGCTAATGATGAAGTGATGCTGAATAATATGAAAAAAGTGATGCGTTATATGGGTGGCAATATGGATCCGCATCAGGCATATATGGTTTACCGGGGTGTAAAAACATTGGCTCTCAGGGTACAAAAAGCCACCGATAATGCCAAAGAAGTAGCAGGTTACCTGGATAAGCATCCGAAAATTAAATGGGTTAATTATCCCGGGCTGAAATCTCATCCACAGTACGACCTCGCAGCCAAACAAATGAAAGATTTTGGAAGCATGTTGTGCTTTGAACTCAAAGGGGGTATTGATGCCGGTAAAACCCTTATGAATAGTGTACAGCTGGCATTACTCGCTGTGTCCCTCGGAGGTGTTGAATCCCTTATACAACATCCGGCGTCTATGACACATGCCGGCGTCTCTGAAAAAGACAGAATCAAAGCCGGTATAGCTCCCGGGTTAGTACGCTTTTCAGTTGGAATTGAAAATGTGGAAGATATTATCGAAGACCTTGACCAAGCACTTAAAAAAATTTAAATAACCCTTTAATTAGTGGAACTAAGAAAACACCAAATAACAAATATCAAATGACAAATAAATTCTAAATAAAAAATCCCAATTTTATAAACTGTTTGAATATTATATAATTGGTTATTGAGAATTATTTGTTTTTTGATGTTTTAGGTTTGTTATATTTATAATGCAATAGTTTTCTAAGAAACACTAATTATTTGCATCCGCATAATATCCGTCTAAAATTCATATCTTTGTACGATAAAGATAAATTATGGCAATGTTAAAGAAAATCAGACTGTGGTTGGGCAGAAAATACCGTCTTGTACTACTGACACATGGTAGCTTTGAGCAGAAAAAACGCTATAATTTTAGTCGTTTGGGGTTTATTAGTCTGATTGCGGGTATGGTTATTTTGATTGTTGGCATCACAGTGACATTAATTGTGGTCACACCTCTTAAAGAATATATTCCTGGTCATCTGAATAAAGAAATAAGGCAGGCAAGTGCAGAAAATATCAGAAGACTTGATAGTTTGGCCGGAGAAATTGAAAAAAGAGACCAGTATTTGTCTAATATGAAACAGGTAATGTTGGGGGAAAAGCCCTTTAATCCTACATTGGAAATGAGTGAAGGGTTAAATGATACAACAAAAATCAAATCAGTTTCAGATAATTTAAATGGTGGAAATGCATTAAATATTGACAAAAAGCTGGCTGTACCGAAATTTATCTCAGAGCAACCAAAAACTGATGTAATATTTTTCCCGCCTGTTAAGGGGTTGGTCACAAATAGTTTTGATCCGGTACGGGATCATTATGGTACAGATATAGTCACTCCGGATGATGAAATTGTGCGGGCTGTGCTGGAAGGAACAATAGTTTCTGCCAACTGGACGATGGAAACAGGTTATACAATCCAAATTCAACATAAAAATAATTATTTGAGTACTTACCGCCATTTGAAAAATTTACTTGTAAAAACCGGTGACCAGGTAAATGCCGGTCAAAGTATAGGGGTTTATGGTAACACCGGTGAAATAAGCTACGGACCTCATTTGCATTTTGAATTATGGAATGATGGAGAACCATTAGACCCTGAACAATATATTGATTTCGAATGACAAAAAACATTAAACATATTGCTGTATTGGGCTCAACGGGGTCAATTGGAACACAGGCACTGGATGTGATCAGAAGTCACCCTGATGAATTTTGTGCTGAGATATTGGTTGCAGGAAACAATGCCCGATTGCTCATTAAGCAGGCAAAAGAATTTCATCCCAATATGGTTGTCATTGCCAACGAAGACAAATACAATTTTGTATCTGACGCACTTTCGGATTCAGGCATTAAAGTGTTTGCGGGTGCCGGATCAATACTTGATGTGGTTCAGTTGTCGGGTGTTGATATTGTGTTGGCTGCCATGGTTGGGTTTGATGGCCTGGCACCGGTTCTAAAAGCCATTGAAGCACGCAAAACTGTTGCGCTTGCAAATAAAGAAACCCTGGTGGTTGCAGGAAAACTTATCATGGCAATGGTGGAAAAATATAAAGTGCCTGTTATTCCGGTTGATTCTGAACATTCCGCCATTTTTCAGTGTCTTACCGGTGAAAATGCAGACAATATTAAAAAACTTATTCTCACTGCTTCGGGCGGACCCTTTCTTGGCAAAAACAAGGATGAATTGCACAAGGTAAGTCCTGAAGATGCCCTCAAACATCCCACATGGAATATGGGGAAAAAGGTGAGCATTGATTCGGCCAGTTTAATGAATAAAGGGCTTGAGGTAATCGAAGCTCACTGGCTCTTTGGTTTGCCTCCTGAAAAAATTGAAGTCATTGTTCATCCTGCTTCTGTTGTTCATAGCATGGTGGAGTTTATTGACGGATCTATGAAAGCTCAACTTGGCAATACAGATATGAGGTTGCCAATTCAGTATGCCATGTCATGGCCGGAAAGGATCCCTACCCATGTTGAAGGCATTGATCTGACAGAAATTGGTTGCCTGAATTTTGAAAAGCCCGACCTTGTTAATTTTCCTAACCTCAAACTTGCTTTTGAATCCCTGAAAACAGGTGGTGATGCCTCTTGTACCCTTAATGCAGCCAACGAAATAGCAGTAGAGGCTTTTTTAAGCGGCAGAATTGGTTTTACACAAATAGCAGACATTAATCACGCATGCATGGAAGCATTGCCTGTTAGTCACCCAGATAGCATTGAGACTTATATGCTTTCTGATAACAGAGCCAGAAAACAAGCAGAAAACATTGTAAAAAAAATTGAATTATGAGTGGATTAGTGATGACAGCCCAGCTTTTACTGGCTTTATCAATACTCGTGTTTGTACATGAGTTGGGACATTACCTTGCTGCCCGGGCATTTAAAATTAAGGTAGATAAATTTTTTATATTCTTTGATTGGCCCGGCAAAATTTACAGTAAAAAAATCAAAGGTACTGAATATGGTGTTGGGATGCTACCGCTCGGTGGTTATGTGAAGATTTCCGGCATGATAGATGAATCGATGGATAAGGAACAAATGAAAAAGCCCCCGCAGCCATGGGAGTTCCGATCAAAACCTGCCTGGCAACGGTTGATTGTGATGGTTGCCGGTGTGGTAATGAATGTCATTGTCGGGGTACTGATTTTTACATTTGCCCACATGGCATTCAGTGAATCATATATTGACCTGGATGATGTGAATGACGGGATTTATGCCTGGGAATACGCTGAAAAAACAGGATTACAAAATGGCGATAAAATTATTGCCATTGACGGGAAAAAAGTAAACCGCGTAACAGATGTTATTTCCACAAGGTTATACCTCGGGGATGAAATAAGTGTTGAAAGAAACGGTAAAATTATTGACATCCCGTTGCCTGATACCTTATATAAGCATATGATGAATGCAGAAACCATGTTCCTTTCATTCCAAAATTACCCTGTTGAGATAAAAGAAGTGATTGAAGGTCATAGTGCACATAAAGCAGGATTAAAAACTTCGGATGAAATCATTGGCATCAATTCACAATCCGTAGAGCTTAAAGGCGAGTTTATGGAATCTTTGGTTAAGCATCGCGGGGATACCATTAAATTAAAAGTAAGACGCCTGGGACACCCGGTTACGCTTGAGCTACCGGTTGATAGTGCGGGGACAATCGGGGTACGGCTAAAGAGTAAATACCCTTCAACTGAATATAATTTTTATACAGCCATGAAATACGGCTGGAAAGATGCCTTTGAATCACTGAAAGCCAATGCAAAAGGCCTCGGCAAAGTGTTTTCAGGAGAAGAAAAAGCAAGAGACAGCCTGCAAGGACCGATCGGTATAGCCAAAACCTTTGGAGGGGTATGGCATTGGGGCCGTTTCTGGACATTAACCGGTATCATATCAATGGTGCTTGCTTTTGTTAATATCCTGCCGATCCCTGCTCTTGATGGTGGACATGTATTATTTACATTGATAGAAATGATTATCGGCCGTAAATTACCGGATAAATTTATGGAAATTGTGCAAATGATTGGCCTGATAATTGTACTTGGCCTCATGGTTTTAATCATTGGAAACGATATAATAAATTTATTTTGATGACGTATAAATTTTTTATTTGGCTTATTATTGTTTTATCCCTGGTATTTCGCCTGAATGCTCAGGACGATACCCATTATTTCCCAGATGATTATAATCAGCGCATATTGATATTGCCTTTTGACCCGTCTGTTTATCATAACGATGCCACTGAGCTTTGGGTTAACAACAGCAACATGACACACGAGGAATTGCGGGATTACCTCCGGAATACTTTAAACAGGCGACTCCAACTGGCGATGATAGATTCCTGTGAAGCCATTGACCTGAACCAGTCGTACACCACTGAAGCACGTAATACTCTTTTAGGGCTTTATACCACCGTTTCATATGAAATGCGGCGTGCCATGCAGGATAAACACGAAGAAAAAGAAGATGAAGAAAAATTTTTAGGAAAATTGCGCAAAAAGTGGCGTGATAAACAATATACCGACACGGTTGTCAATACCCGGAGAGAAAATGGTGAGCTTAAAGGCAGGAGATACAGTACCGATGATAAATATTTACACATTAAATTCAACAATCCGGATTTTATTCCCGATCTTGCCGAAAAACGCGATTTAGACCAAATACTGTTTGTCAATCAATTGGAGATCAAAGGCATGTATGGGGATCCCTATTTTAGTGGTAATACTGATGCCGCTCGACTGGTGAAAGTCCATTACAGCCTCTATGATGAAAAAGGAAACCTGGAGCACGGGGGATTTTCAGCGGTAAAAATACCGTTTGATCTACATGACCCCGAAACAGTGGTAAAAGATTATTTCCCGACAGTAGTACGACAAATTGTTAATAACATTGATTTTCGTAAAGAATGAATCTGATATTTGCCAGTAACAATCCACATAAATTAAGGGAAGTCAGGGATATTTTTGGTAATACCTGTCACATTTTTAGTTTAAATGATGTTGATATTCATGAGGATATTAAAGAATCTGCCACCAGCCTTGAAGGCAATGCCGCAATCAAAGCAGATTACGTGTATCATCATTTGAAAAAACCTTGTTTTGCGGATGATACAGGGCTCGAAGTATATGCTCTGAACAAAGCGCCCGGCGTACACTCAGCAAGGTATGCCGGCAATGACCAAAACAGTCAGGAAAATCTGAAAAAATTAATGCATGAAATGAAGGCTGTCAATAACAGAAAAGCCCGTTTTCGTACCGTAGTATGCCTGATAATAAAGGATAATCATTATTTTTTTGAAGGCATTGCCGAAGGCAGTATTGCTAAGGCAGCATGTGGAACGGCCGGGTTTGGTTATGATCCGGTTTTTATTCCTGATGGATATAACAAAACTTTTGCTGAAATGGGCGACGAAGAAAAAAATCTCATAAGCCACAGAGCTAAAGCCATTAGAAAACTCGCCCGTTTTATCAAGGATGGAAATTTCTGATCATTTGCGAATAATAAATGAAAGAAAAAACAGTTTTATTTCTTATAAGCTTTATTTGTTGCCGGAGAATTATTATTTTCCGTATTTTATTTAAAGAAATTGTAGAATGAAATCAATGCGTCAAATTACCATTACCATCTGTTTACTTATTTTGTTTCAGTTTACTTTTTCTCAGGTTGGCGTAGGTCAGTGGCGGGATCATTTGCCATATTCCAGGGGAACTTGTGTGGCTGAAAGTGATGAGGAAATATTTCTTGCAACAGCAGAAGCACTTTTTTCATATAATAAAACCAGTGGTGAAACTGAAAAACTTAATAAAATAAATGCCCTGTCAGATATCGGGATAGGATATATTGCATACAATGATGATTACGATATGCTTATCATCGGTTATAATAACGGCAACATTGATTTTCTGCAAGACAGAACGGTAACCAACCTTGCTGATATCAAAAGAAAAAATATTCCGGCCGTAAAATCCATTAATCATATTTTGTTTGTTGATGATTATGCAATATTATCTACCGGCTTTGGTATCGTTGTGTTAGACATACAACGTAAAGAAATAAAATACACATATTACATTGGTGAACTGGGCGGATATTTAAAAGTTTTTCAAACCGAATTTGACGGAGAATATTTATACGCTGCCACAGAAAACGGGATATACAGGGGAGATTATTATAACAGCAATCTTGCAGATTACAACAATTGGGAAGTGCTTACAGACATCGAATTTGGTGAACCTTTTTATCAACTCAAAGGACAACAATACAACACCTTGAAATATTTCGATGGAAAATTAATTGTAAACAAACATATCCCTGACAGTAGCAATGCTGACAGGCTTTATATCTTTGAAGATGAAACATGGGAATATTTTCCTGATAGCGACATCAATTCATGCAAATATATTACCAGTGATGAAGACTTTCTCATTTTGAACAGAACTTATGCCGTGGTATATTACAACGATAATTTTGAAATGGACAAAAATATTTATCATTATTTCACCGGCGGCGATGGTAAATCCCCTCAGCCTGTTCACTTTTTCCCCGGGAAAGACCATGAACTGATCATTGCTGATCATGCTTCCGGTTTATGCCTTCAGCATTCAAGATGGGATCATCAGGTAATTACACTTAACGGCCCTGCTTCAGCAGATGGGTTTGATGTCAGTGCAGAAGGAAAATCTGTTATAACTGTCGGGGGAGGACGGACCATACAATGGGGGGCAAGATATAAATCGCCTGAAATCAATTATTTTAAAAATGAATTATGGCACACATTAACACGACGTGAAGATAGTACGCTGAACGATCTGTATGATCCGGTTATTGTAGCTCAAAATCCACAAAACACCACTCAGGCATTTGTTGGGCTATGGGGCACCGGCTTATTGGAATTAGAAAATGGCGAAATTATTCAACATTATGATCAGACAAATTCTTCGCTGACACAAATCCCGGATGCAGGTTATATTCGCATAAGCGGTTTAGCTTTTGATGATGATCAAAACCTGTGGGTGGTTAATTCTCAGGGGTCTGACCCCGTACATGTCAGAAGTCCTGATGGAGAATGGACAGCCTTAAGCTATGCCAATCGTATAAATGCCACCAACCTGGGTGATATAATCGTTACAGAAAATGACCACAAATGGATGATATTGCCGAGGGGGTATGGATTATTTGTTTTTGATGATAACGGTACACCCGGTGACCTCAGCGACGATAAAACAAGAAACCTCAGTGTAACAGATGAGTATGGACAAATCATTTCCAATGATATTTATGACATAGCCGAAGATAAAAACGGAGCTATCTGGCTGGGGACAAGCAAAGGGGTTGTGGTTTATTACAATCCTGAAAACGTATTTGAAGAAACCCCGGAAGCTTCACAGGTCCTTATTCCCCGGAATGATGGATCGGACAATGCTGATATACTGCTGGGGTCTGAGATCGTTTCTGCCGTGTGTGTGGATGGTGCCAATAAAAAATGGTTTGGCACCCAGGGGGGTGGTGTTTTTAAAACATCTGCTGATGGGATTACACAAATTCATAACTTCAACAAAGACAATAGCCCGTTGTTTTCAAACAATGTCAACAGCATGGACATTGTGCCTGAAACAGGTGAAGTATTTGTTGTTACAGATAAAGGGGTGTTGTCATATCGCGGTGAAGCAACCGAACCAAATGAAAACTTTGAAGATGTTTATGCCTTTCCAAATCCTGTAAGACCGGATTATCGTGGCCCCATTACAATACACGGGCTTGTCGCAGGGTCTATTGTTAAGATCACAGATGTTGCCGGAAACCTCGTTTTTGAAACCCGGTCCGAAGGGGGACAAGCCATTTGGGAAGGTAAAGACCTCAACGGAAACAGAGTTCAAACCGGCGTATATCTCGTGTTTTCTGCCAATGAAGACGGAACAAAATCAAATGTGACAAAAATTTTGTTTATCAATTGATCATTTATGCTTATCAAAACCAAAGGCATTGTTCTGAAGAACCTGAAATATTCTGACTCTCGCATAATTGCACATGTGCTTACCCCTGATTACGGAAAAATTCCGCTGATGGTAAGAAAAAACAAAACCAAAAAATCCAATGGTAAATCGGGATATTTTCAGCCGTTGCATTTGCTGGATATTGAATTTTCTTTCAAAGAATCCCGTAACTTACAGCAGCTGACAGATGTACATCTTGCAGAACACGCCATGCATATCACATCAAACTATCATAAACAAAACATAAGCATTTTTCTGGCAGATGTAATGAACCGTTGTATTAAGGAAATGGAACCCGATGATAACTTGTTTCAGTATATCTGGCATTCTATACTTATGTTTGAGAATATTGAACAGGGCGGGGTTAATTTTCATCTTTATTTTCTGACCCACCTTATGAAATATCTTGGTTTTGAACCTGGCAACAAGTGGAACAATCAAAACAGGTATCTTGATATGGATTCCGGACTTTTTGTGAGTGAAGCACATCTCAATGCTTCATGCCTTTCGGTGCGGGAAAGCAAAATTATACATCATTTTTTGCATTTCTCAGCAAGCAATATACCAGGGAACGGAATTTCAAATCAGGACAGAAAACTTGGACTGGAAGCAATTATTAATTATTTTGATCATCATGTTCCCGGCTTTGGAAAATTAAAATCTTATGAGGTGTTAAAATCTTTGTATAATTAGTGTGTGTCGATAAACTACAGCTTATATAATTAAAAGTCGGAAGTCCGAAGACTGAAGATATTCTGTTAACCAATTTTTACTGTAAAAATGTTTGCTTTACTTTCTAAAACCGGATAAGTTTTGTTATTTTGTGTTTATTATTTGTACTTTTGATTTTACCGCTTCCGGTTTAGCTGAAGATTTCGTTCTGGCAATGGATCAGGTAAAATGCTGACCGGCTGTAAAATAATTAAAAACACATGAAACATCGTATTACTTTTCCAATTGTATTTACGCTTATTTTTGTTGCTGGAATTATTGCTTTGTTTGTTTTTGTTCCCAGGCATAAAAAGGAAATTAAAAACCTGAAGGTTTTAGTAGATCCTTTTATTGGCACAGGTGGACACGGACATACATACCCGGGTGCCAGCCTGCCTTTTGGTATGGTGCAAATCAGCCCTGATACACGACTCAGCGGATGGGACGGTTGCAGTGGATACCATTATTCTGATTCCATCATTTATGGGTTCAGTCATACACATCTGAGCGGTACTGGGGTCTCTGATTACGGGGATATTTTATTCATGCCGGTTGACGGTAAGCCGGTTTTTCATAATGGCACAAAAGACAGCCTCAGTACAGGATATTCCAGCACATTTGATAAATCATCCGAACATGCAGAGCCTGGTTATTATGCTGTGCACCTTAAAAATCCGGATGTGTTCGCTGAATTTACCTGTACACACCGAACAGCATATCATAAATATCAATATAACAAAGCAGATTCGATATTTGTAATGATTGACCTTATACACCGTGATCAGGTTATTAACTCGGGATTACGAAAAGAAAATGAAACCGATATCGCCGGATTCAGAAGGTCTAAAGCATGGGCAGAGGATCAGCATGTATATTTTTATGCACGGTTTTCTGAACCAATAAGATCATATCAGGTAAAAGCTGACAAACTTGAGGAAAACGAAAATTTTGATGTTTATGGTAAAGAAATCAGGGCTGCCGTTGGGTTTTATACCCCGGATGATAAAACAATTTGTGTGAAAGTTGGCATATCGCCTGTAAGTATTGAACAAGCCAAAAACAACCTGGAAAAGGAAGCAGCCGGTAAAAATTTTAAAACAGCCCATAAACTCGCTGCCTCTGAATGGAATGATGAGCTTAGTAAAATCCTCGTAAACGGAGGAAGCAAAGCAGATAAAGTGAAATTTTATTCAGCCTTGTATCATACATTTCTGAGCCCGGATATCTTTAGTGATTTTGACGGATATTACAGGGGAACAGATAAAAAGATACATCAATCCGGCGAATACACACAATATACGGTTTTCTCATTGTGGGATACTTACAGAGCAGTTCATCCATTGTTTACGATAACCCAAACCGAAAGAACAAAAGATTTTATCCGGAGCTTTATGCATCATTACCGGCAAGGCGGTCAATTGCCTGTCTGGGAGCTGGCGGGTAATTATACCGGTTGTATGATAGGGTATCATGCTGTCCCGGTGATTTATGATGCCTATGCAAAAGGCATTGTTTCCGGTGAAGCTGATCTTGCACTGGAAGCCATGCAGCATTCTGCCACAATGTCTCACCTTGGTCTGCCTGCATGGATGAATAAAGGGTTTATCGGGGTTGAGGATGAACATGAATCTGTATCAAAAGCCCTCGAATATGCTTTTGATGACTGGTGCATTGCCATGATGGCAAAGGAAACGGGAGATCATGAAGTGTACAGCGAATACATAGCAAGGGCACAGCAGTATAAAAACCATTTTGATCCTTCAACAAAACTTATGCGCCCCAGGCTCAACGGCGGTTGGATATCAAAATTTGATCCGGCTGAAGTGAATTTTAATTACACAGAAGCCAATGCATGGCAATACAGCTTTTATGTGCCTCATGATATTGATTCATGGATTGATATGATGGGCGGAAAAGACACACTCAATAACTTGCTTGATCGGCTTTTTAATGCATCTGAGCAAACCACAGGGAACAACCAGGTTGATATTACCGGACTCATCGGACAATATGCCCATGGCAATGAACCAAGCCACCACATTGCTTACTTGTATAATTATTGCGGCAAACCCTGGAAAACCCAAAAGCTTGTAAAGCAGATCATGGATGATTTTTACACCACCCAACCCGATGGATATATAGGTAATGAAGATTGTGGTCAAATGTCGGCATGGTATGTTTTGTCTGCCATGGGATTTTATCCGGTTAATCCGGCAAATGGGGTTTATGATTTTGGAAGCCCTGTGTTTGATACTTGTGTGTTGCAACTGGAAAACAAGAAAAAATTTACCATCACAGCAGAAAATGTATCGGATGAAAACATATATATTCAATCTGTAAAATTAAATGATAGCGTTTACAACAAAACTTATATCCATCACAAGGATATCATGACAGGGGGATCATTGCACTTTGTGATGGGACCAAAGCCAAATAAAGATTTTGGTGTTGAACCGGGGGCAATATATACATCTGAAATTGATGCTGATCCTATTGTTATAAGTCCTGTGATCAATGCAAAGCAGCATACTTTTACCGATTCTGCGCTTGTCAGTATCAACACCTCACAAAAAGGGGAAATAAATATTCACTACACCACAGATGGTAACAAACCCGACCGGAACTCTCCGGTTTGTAACGGGGATTTTTATGTTTCTGAATCATGTAAAATTAAGGCTATAGCTTGTACAGAAGATGATCAAAGTGGTGTGGTTACGGCTTCGTTCACTAAACTTGACAAAAATACCGGCATTCATCTACGTGCTGAATACAGCAATCAATACAGTGCTGGTGGTGATAAAGCCCTGATTGATGGCATCCGTGGCGGAAATAATTTCAGAACAGGCCAGTGGCAGGGATACAAAGGGCAGGATGTGGAAGCAATTGTTGATATTGGAAGTGAGAAACCTGTTTCTGTTATTGGCGCCGGATTTTTGCAAGATATAAAAAGCTGGATATGGATGCCGGAAAAAGTAGAATTCCAGGTAGCTGACAATGCAAAACGTTTTATTTCACTTGGCACATTAAAGCCAGAAACAGCTAATAAAAGCTACGGGCAGTTTATTGAAAACCTGGAAATTAAAACAGAGAAACAGAATATCAGATACATTAAAATGAAAGCCACATATCCCGGGGATATTCCTGAGTGGCATCCCGGTGCAGGAAATGCTGCATGGATATTTGCCGATGAGATTTATTATGAATAAACCAGTGTTACATATCACGATCGCCCTTCTTACAGTCATGATGTGTGCCTGTAACAACCAGAATGAATCCGGATTTGTTTTTGATGCAGAAGAATCACAAAAGGCAAACATTGATTCCCTGATCCGGAGTATGCCATCTTATGAAGACATAACTATGCCCATGCGGAAAGCGGACATTAATTTTCAAGCACGATTGATAAACACAGACCCTTTGCCGGTGCCGGAAAAACAAAGCCAAACTGCGCTGCAAACCGGGATAATGTTAAGCGATATGGCATATTGCCGTTATTTTGAACAGGTACATAAGGCCATGTTCTTGTCATCTCAAATTGAAGAGCGCATGAAGCACCTCCATATTCCTTCGGGTCAGATGAAACAAATAACGATTGAATTGGAATCACACATGTATTCACGTGATACGGTGGTAAATATATTGTCGGATGCCTATGCAGAATTAACCGACGGTTTAATAGAAGGCCAGCGTACAGCCTTAGCCGGTCTTATCATGACAGGCGCATGGATTGAAAGCAGCCGGCTTATGCTTGGGGATACAAGCCTCAACGATGATATGGCATCAAAACACTGGGATAGGTCTCTCTCTGTTCTTTCTTCATTATTGCCGCTTATTGATGCTTTTGAATCCGGAATCCCTGAATCATTACCAGATAAATTACATGAAATATCCGAAGTTTCAGAAAGAAACACTGCTTTGGAAAAAATTGAAGCACTGCATCAGGAAATTTATAATGTACAGGATAATCTGAATAAAAATGAGCAGTGATAAAACCTAAATATTTGAATCACAATTTATCAATTGTTATTTTAGTTGTTTGCCACAGATTTTTTTAGGTCATATATTCGTTTAAAATCTACGGCATATCCTTGATATTTATTAATAATTTAAGCAACTGTTCAAAAGCCACTATTTATTCTTTGCCTTTGCTTTCCTGAATTCCATAAACAATCCTCCCAGCAACAATAAAAAGAAAACGATTGAAGCTGCATGGCTGATCTTATTTCCGGTGTAATAAGATTTAGGTTCAAACCTGAATTCAATTTCATGTTTACCAGCAGGTACACGCATAGAGCGTAATACATAATTTGCCCTAAAGTGTGGTACTTCTTCGCCATCGACAAAACTTTTCCAACCGTGCGGGTAATAGATTTCAGAGAACACGGCCAGTTGTTCTTTTTCGGCAGAAGCATTATAAATGAGTTTGTCGGGCGAATAATACGTAAGGCTAATGTTTGCAGTGCTGTCGTATTCAGGCTCAAAACCTTCCAGGTGTTCTTCAAAACGGTCATTCACAACAATTTCCTCATGCGGATCAATATGCTTGAGTTTTGTTATTTCTTCATCAGCATTATCCACCAATGTATAGTCTTTAACAAACCATGCATTGCCGCAAGCAGTGTAATTCTTTATTGGCCGAGCTTTTGGATGGGCAATAAAGTATTTTGTGTTGAGCATATCAAATGCCACTGAATTAAAATTGGAATTAAACATCCCATTGATCTGATCAGGTGCTTTTTCTTCAGACTGAAGAATGAAATTAGCAAGGTTTTGTGCCTGCCTTGTTTCAAACATCAGCAATGAATCATAAAGTTCCTGATAGCGGCGCATTTTGGCACCATGGTAGCCGCCAATGGATTTGTGAAACCAGGAAGTGCTGGCATCATTGAACAGGCTGACACTTAAGTTTGCCACACGGTAGTGTTCGTCTTTGTCTTTCAAAATTTGTCTGTCTGCAGTTGACTTTATAAAAGGTTTTTCAAATTGCCTTTCAGGCACAAAATTATCTTCATTAAGATAGCGACGATTAACCGGCCACAAGTCAACAATGACAACTAAGAAAAGTAAAGCATAAGCCAGTTCCGGTTTGATTTTTCTTTTGTAAATCAGGTAAACAACACCAATCCCCAGCAGCACAAAAAACAAAGAACGCAGGGCATCTTTCCTGACCATGGATTTTCTGTCTGCATGCAGGGCTGGCACGTATTCATCCATCATGCGCTGTTTCATTTGCTGATACTGGGGATTATCTTCAGTTCCCTGAAAAATTTGTTCAACAAGTTGACCGTCTTTATCAGTTTCAGGGTTACTAATTCCGGGAGCAGCAATTACTATCAGGAGAAATCCTACAACCAGAGCTCCCGAAATTTTTAATGCGTTAAAGATACGTTTGTTATCCCTGGTTTTTTTAAACAATTCTTTGATTGCAAGAAAGCCCAGCAAAGGCATCGCAAATTCTGCTATTACAAGTATCATGGATACAGTCCTGAATTTGTTGTATCCGGGAAGGAAATCAAGGAAAATATCAGTAAACCACATCATGTTTTTACCCCATGCCAAAAAGATGGATAAAACAGTGGCAATAAGCAGCCACCATTTGATTTTTCCCCTGACAAGGAATAATCCGAAAATGAAAAGGAAAAATACAAATGCCCCGACATAAACCGGCCCGGATGTAAATGGCTGTTTGCCGAAATACATCGGCATTTGTTTGGTGACACTTCCTGCCTGATCTCCCAGATATTTTTTCATTACCCTGTAGGTTTCGCTGTCTCTGCCAACACTACCTCCGGATGGCCCGCCTTTGAAATTGGGTACTAACAAGGTAAAAGTTTCCCCCTTGCCATAACTCCACTGTACAATATAATCCCGGTCAAGCCCGGTGGTGCGGTTTTCCTTTGCAGTGCTCAAGTCACTTTTCCCGCGTATGGAATGTTCACCATACTCGTATGTTGTAAGCAGGTGTGTGGCATTGGCTCCCACAGAAATAACAGCGCCTGCCAGCAGTATTGCTGATGTTTTGAGAAACCGGGGGAGATGTTTTTTACGTATAGCATCAACAAGGTAAAATATGACAAGAATAAAAGCTGTCATTGCAGTATAATATACAATTTGTAAATGACCTGTAAGTATTTGCAGAATCAGAAAAAAGGTCATTAACATCATGCCCCAGAATGGTTTTCGGTCGTAAGCCAAATATACACCGGCTATAACCGGGGCCATATATCCGAGTGCTATAGCTTTTGTTACATGGCCGGCAGCTATAATAATAAATAAATATGATGAAAAACCGAATGCAGTGGCTCCGGCCATACTGAGCCAGGGTTTAACGCGAAACACCAAAAGTAGAATATAAAATCCCAGTAAATAATAAAACAGATGAGCTACCGGACGCCAGTTTCCAAAATTCATTATGTAATTGATTTTGTTGAAAACAATTTTGGATTTTGGCGTATGTATCAGATAAGTTGGCATCCCGCTGAACATTGAATTTGTCCAGAGTGAAACTTCCCCTGTACTGTCTTTAACAGCTTTATATTCTTTTACCGCTGCCTGATATACTTTCCAGTCGTGTTGTTGCAGCTTTTGATTGTTCAAAACCGGTGAAAAATACAAAACCGAAATAAGTAAAAACCCCAATACCGCTATAATGTGGGGTAAGACTTGTTTTTTGATGTTGAGTTTCATAATTTATCTGTTTTGCCCAAAAATAATAAAATTACATCATTCTACACCTTTTAGATGAACAGAATTGTTAATTGCATCAAAAAATAAGGGACAGACACAAATATGCTTAAATCAAGCAAATGATAATTTTTATTTTGGTATTGAATCTAATTTTGAATAATTTGCCCTTCAAATTAAAACAAACATACGATGAGAAAAATATTTTTACTGGTTTTTATATGGTTACAAGGGGCGTTTCTTTTTTCACAAACGCTGCCAACAAATGGATTTAATTGCTATACCATCATTGCAGGAAAGGACGCTACTGCCAATGGTGTGGTTACACTTGCACATAACGAAGATGATCATGGCGAAAACATTGTCAACCTGTTGAAAGTGCCGGAGTTTGATTTTGCTCACACATCAACAAAAGGAAATATATCCAAACAAATACACCGGACAAAAAACGGTGCAGACATTAAGCCAGTAAAAAAGAAAACCCATGGATTTCTGTGGCTGGAAATGCCCGGACAGGATTTTGCCGGTTGTTATATCAATGACAAAGGTGTTGTTATAGTTTCAAACGCTTGCCCCTCAAGAGAAGACAAGCCAGAATTAAGTGAAGGTGGCATCGGATTTATGTTCAGGCGGATACTTGCCGAGAGTGCCGGTTCAGCAAGAGAAGCGGTGGAAATTGCAGCCGGGCTTATTGAAAAGTATGGCTATGACTCATCGGGCAGGACATATTCCATTGCTGATAAAGATGAAGCATGGGTGCTGGCTGTGGTTAATGGAAAACACTGGGTAGCACAACGGGTACCAGATGATGAAGTGATGATTATCCCAAATTATTTTACCATAACTAAAATTAACCCTGGGGACAAAGAAAATTTTATGGTTTGTCATGATATTATTGAATATGCTACCAAACGAGGATGGTATGACGCTGAAAAAGACGGAGATTTTAATTTCAGAAAAGCATATGGAAGCCCTGAAAGCCTGGCACATCCGGGAAATATCGCCCGTAAATGGCAGGGACTGAAATTCATCACAGGGAAAAATTACCCAATGGATGAGGCATTGCCGTTTTCTGTAAAACCTGCCCGAAAACTAAAGACACACGACTTTATGCAGATGCTTGGAAACCATTATGAAGGCACCGAATTTGATGCAAGCCGTAAATATCGTAATGGCAACCCGCACAAAAATCCGGTGAATACAATTTGTGCTGTACACAATCAATATGGGTTTGTTGCCGGATTAAAAAAAGATATCCCTGAAAATTTGGGTGTTTTAATTTGGCTGGCTTTCAGACGTCCCTGCATTCAACCTTTTCTCCCTGTATATTCCGGTATTGAAAAATTTCCTTCATCTTACCACCAACACACCCCGGAAGTGGCATTAAAAAATCATCTGTCTCCACCTGAAACATTAAAAATGAACAGTAATCATGCATTTCAGGATTATATAAAATTTGCTGATTATGCGGATAAGCACTACGCTGCAATGTATGATAAAACACACGAATACAAAAACAACCTTCAGAAAAAACTGTTTGAAC